>DAOVVQ010000343.1 GCA_030637065.1 Planctomycetota bacterium | reverse complement strand
CCTAATAGCACACACAGACCACATCTGGAAGTAAAAAAAAGTCCAAAGCCCCTGTCCGAAGCCAAGCCTAACGGGGACTGTAAAGCAGTTCTGCCCCGAAGGGGCTGTTAAGTTCAGCCCAGGGTAAGCAAAGCGCCACCCTGGGTAAAAAAACACCCCACAAAAAATCAACCCTGTAAGGGTTGCTTAAAACCAAACCAACCAAATTACGCCTAATCTATTAATTCTCCCCAAGGACAGATTATTCCATATTTGATGCCTGCGTCAAAAGTAGATGTTGTTGGGAAAGTGCTGTAAGTCGTTGTGATTATTGGGATTAAATCATTTTTCTGGTTGACAGGCAATGCGGGTCGTATATAATGTAACCTGTTATACAGCAAAGACTTGGAGAAATTATGCAAAGGATTGTCAACCCTAAACAAACACGCCTGTTTGACCCTTTTGATTCGGTCTTGACCGAGAAGACACGCAAACGCCTGCTCGACGGCTGGCCCGGCGTTTTCCGCCATGTCATCCTCGAGTTGATGCCGGTCGATGCTATCGGCGGACACTTCGACCCAACCATGGGCAGGCGACCTCTTACATGCAGACAGCGGGGCTTATACAGCAGATCGTGGGGCTTATACAAGCAGATCACGGTGCTATACATGCAGATTTCGGGGTTTGATGCGGAGGCAGGGGGTCTGGAATTGTTCTTAAAAGACTGTGCTAAAATTTGTATTGCAAATAGTCACAAGTCTCCTATAATGTGTCGCTTATCGAATTGCGGATAACGGTTTTTATGCTGAGCTGCGGGCTTGAGGTCGGTATCTCTGATTGGCTTGGAAGCGGGTTTTCCGGTTTGGGAACGGGTTTTTCGGGTCAGGCAGAGCTTGCGAAGGAGCATGGCAGAGGCGGATTTGTCAGGCTTGCGGCGAAGGCGAACGGGTTTGCGGTAAATGCGGATTTGTAAGGAGCAGAAGGTATGGTTACAGTTGGTGAGTTAGAAATGGACTTGTTTGGCGGCGAGCTTGCCTCTCTTGACGAGATTAGGCAGCTTGCTTTATATGTCAACTCGAGTGAAGTCGGTAAGATAGCGTTTGCCGAGCAGATCGAGGAATCCGGCGATTCGCTTCGGGCGGCGATCGGTAATTGCATCCTGTCGCGATATGCCGAGGCGATCGAGAAGTTCAAGGGCAGCGGCGATTGCATGGAGAAATTCGTTTACTTAGGAATTGCGCAGCGCCAGACGGGTATGTTCGACGATGCCTTAAAGAGCTTCGACCGGGCCGGCAAGCTGAACGCCGATGCCTTGATGGTGTCGCTGGAAAAGGCGGCGACTCTGCGAGAGGCCGAAAGGTTTGACGATGCGGCGAAGGAGCTTAAGGGTTGCGCCAATTTTGAAAAGGTAAGCGCCGAATATCACTATCAACTCGGTCGGCTGGCGGATGCTCAGGGCGAATACGGGCAGGCCATGTCGAATTATGAGATCGCAACGGATCTGGATGACAGTCACAACGATGCGCTTTTCCAGCTTGCATACAGTTGTGACCTTCGAGGCGACGAGGACGCGGCGATAGATTACTACATGCAGATCACGACGAACACGCCTGTTCATGTCAGTGCGTTGCTGAATCTCGCGGTGCTTTATGAGGATATGGGTGATTACGATAAGGCAGGGGATTGTGTCGATATTGTTTTGTTCTCGCATCCGAATCATAAGAAGGCCCTGCTGTTTTCCGAGGACGTAGAAAGCTCGAAGGTGATGGTCTACGATGAGGAGCGGGAAAAGCGTATAGACCGCCGCACGAAGATATTGGAGACTCCGATCTCCGATTTCGAGCTTTCCGTTCGCAGCCGTAACTGCCTGAGGAAGATGAATATCCGCACCCTTGGCGATCTGCTGAGGATCAGTGAGACGGAACTTATGTCGTACAAGAATTTCGGTGAAACTTCGCTGGTCGAGATCAAGGAGATACTGGACTCCAAGAGCCTGGAGTTGGGTATGGCGCTTCGAGAGGAAGAGGCAGCCGAAGGTGCGAAAGACAGTAACGATGCTGCATCGGAGGAGTTGGCGGGCAAGTCCATTGACGATCTGGAGCTATCGGTCAGGGCGAAAAGAGCGCTGTTGGCGCTTGACCTGAGGACTTTTGGCGATGTTATCAGTAAGACGGAAGCGGAGCTGTTGGGTTGCAAGAACTTCGGTGTTACCAGTCTTAACGAGATCAAGGATCGCCTTACCAATTTCGGACTGGGCCTGCGGAAACTGGACTGAACAATCGCCGAACCCCGGAATGTTGCCGGCTTAGGAGTTTAATATCGGAGTAGTAGAGGTTGGTCGAAACCGAGAGAATCACTTTTTTCAGGAAAGCGGTTTTGGTTTCGGCGGCCGTGGGGGTGATCGTCAGTCTGTTTTACGGGTGCAGGAAACGTCAGCTTATAGAACCGACGCGCGGGATGGATGTATCCGAGCGTTTTTGGATTAAAGTTTTGCTCTTTGACAACATTGAAGAATGCAGTATATCGGGTGTGGCGGGTTTTTCGATTTCCGACACGTCGGCCGGTCACAGGTGCGATTTTACGCCGTCGTCCGGTCCGATCGCGGCTGGTATCAAAGACGGCGGTTTGATGTTCGGCGAGCACTTACTTGGCAGCGAGGCGGTTGTCGAGGGTTTGAGTCCGTTTGTCCTCAGTGTCAACGGTAAACAGTATCGCGGGCGTTTGAAGCTGTCAGTCAGTCCGGATGGGCAAACGTTCGATGTTATTAACGCTCTTCCCATCGAGGCTTATCTTGCCGGTGTCGTTGGCGCCGAGATGCCCAGTTACTGGGAGCCGGCGGCCCTGAGCGCTCAGGCCATCGCGGCGAGGACGTACTGTTGGTTTTTTAAGAACTACCGCAGCGGTGCTCGCCAATGGGACGTAAAGAGCACGCAGGCCGACCAGGTTTACAGGGGCGTATCGGCGGAGACGGCGACGATATGGGATGCCGTAACGGCGACAGAGGGGCTGGTGCTCATGTGGCAGCCGGAAGGTGAGGGCGATGTGGTGTTTCCCGCCTATTACAGTTCGGCGTGCGGAGGTCATACCGAGAGCAGCGGGGCTGTTTTCGGGCGATCGTACGGACCTCTGGTTGCGAGGGCCTGTCCTTATTGCGCTGGAGTGGCTAAGGCGAGTTTTTTCAGATGGCCGGCGGTCGAGTATGATCTTGACGAGGCTGAGGCGAAGCT
>DAOVVQ010000295.1 GCA_030637065.1 Planctomycetota bacterium | reverse complement strand
GGTGACGGGTGCAACCCCGATTCATGCAGGAATGTTCTCATAGAAAACTGCCATTTCAACACCGGCGACGATTGCATCGCCATCAAGTCGGGCCGTGACACAGACGGACGTCGGGTTAATATCCCGTGCGAAAACATCGTTGTACGCAACTGTACAATGAAAAACGGACACGGCGGCGTGGTCATCGGCAGTGAAATGTCGGGCGGCGTTCGCAATGTTTACGCGGAAAATTGTGTAATGGACAGCCCCGAGCTCGACCGTGCGCTGCGGATCAAAACAAATCCCGAGCGTGGAGGATTTGTAGAAAATGTGAATATGAGAAATGTCAAAGTCGGTCAGGTGAGCGACGCGGTTTTCAAAGTCAACTTCCTCTACTCAGGCGTCACAGAAGGTGACTATATCCCCTGGCTGCGTAATGTTAATCTGGAAAATGTCACCAGCGACAAAAGCCAGTACGGTATTTCCATCGAGGCGCTGCCGCAGTCGCCCGCAACCGACATTACTATTAAAAACTGTACTTTCAAGAATGTCGCAAAAGGCAACCGTTTCGTCAACGTCAAAAACATCACATTCGATAACGTAACGATTAACGATGAGATATTTAACAAATAATATTGAGACCTCTGAAAAACTATGATACCCTTGCTATGGTCGTTGTTTTTGGAACAAAAACAACCCTGGCTGGGGGATATACCCTGTTTTTCAGGGGACCCATTTGAAGCTATCCGGGCGAAAACCTATTCGCAGGGATATTTCAGTTGTCACTGGTCTCTGATACGGTCAAGTGTTTTCATTATCTCCAGCGTTTCGGACAGCGGCATGATCCGATTTTCCTTTTGGCCGTTTGCAATGTCATTCATGACCGCCATGGCTTCATAGCTGTATCCGTTGAGGCCCGGTTCGATGGGATAGTCGAGGCTTTTGCTGCCTTCATCATTAAGCTCGATAGTGATTTTTTCCGCGGACCAGAATTTCCGGCCAACCCTGACCATGCCTTTTGCCCCGCAAATCACCGCCTCGGAATCCGTATTGGTATTGATCGAGCAGCTCAGGTTCGCCGATCTGTTATTACCATAATCCATAACAATAGCAGCCTTTTCATCTATGCCGGTAGGTCCGAATTCGACGGTGCTTTCAATGCCCCTCGGCTGGCACCCGAAGATCATAGATGCGAACGAGACAGGGTAGATCCCCACATCGAGCAAAGCGCCTCCTCCGAGTTGCGGGCTGAAAAGTCTGCCTTCCAAATCCCTCTTTGCTTTGAAACCAAAGCCCGCGCTAAGGCTGCCAGCCTCACCGATCGATCCTTCCGCAAGCAATTTCCTGAGCTCCACTATGCCGGGAATGAACCGCGTCCACATGGCCTCCATCAGAAACACTCCAGCGGACCGTGCCGAGTCGATCATCTTTTTCGCCTGACCGGCATTCATCGCAAACGGCTTTTCACACAGGACGCTCTTGCCGTTTTCGATGCACAGCAGGGTGTTCTTCATGTGAGCAGGATGGATCGAGCCGATATAGACCACATCGATATCGGGATCCCTGACAAGCTCTTCGTAACTGCCATAGCTCCGTTCAAAGCCGTTTTTCGCGGCAAAATCCCTGGCCCTGTCGGCATTCCTTGCACCGACTGCGACGAGACGGGCGTTTTGAAGACCTTTCAGGCCAGCGGCAAACTTTTTCGATATACCGCCACAGCCGATTATCCCCCATCCTGTGCTCTTATCTAATGCCATTGTCTTTGTCCCGTCCTTTGAGTTGAATCCGCTTATTAAAACAAAGGCAATTCTATCGAAATAAATCGGTTCTGCAAGCAGCTTTAGCTCGCCTTTTTCATTAACTCCGGGCCCCTAAACGCCGATTTTAAGCTGAGGCTAAGGTCTATCGACGGCATTAAAGAGCGGCCAGGTCGACTTTTGCCCGCCCCCCAGCCGGTTTTTGGCTCGGCTGGGGCGTTAAACGGGTGAAGGGGGGGAGGGTGGACATTTGGTTGGTTATTGGTTAAAATACATGGCTTGTGATTTTGGGTGGTTTATTTTGGTTGAAATTGGAGTGATGTAAATATGGCGTCAGAACTAAGTCAGCTTGACAAGTTGGAGAGTCAGAGCATTTTCATCATTCGCGAGGCCTACAGCCAGTTTCGCGACGTTTCCCTGCTCTGGTCGATCGGTAAGGACTCTACGTGCCTGCTTTGGCTGGTGCGGAAGGCGTTTTTCGGCAAGATACCCTTCCCCGTGCTGCACATCGATACGACGTTCAAGTTCAAGGATATCTACGATTTTCGTGCGGAATACGCGAAAAAATGGGACCTTGAGCTGCTCGTCGCCAAGAACGAAGAGGCTCTCGCTGGCGGGATGGGGCCGGATAAGAGCAAATTTAACTGCTGTAACGAGCTAAAGACCGTCGCCCTGAAAAAGGCGATCGCCGAGTATAAGTTCAAGGCCCTTTACCTGGGTATCCGCCGCGATGAGCACGGGATCCGGGCCAAGGAACGCGTTTTTAGCCCCCGCGATGAGGATTTCGAGTGGGATTATAAGAATCAGCCGCCGGAACTCTGGGACCAGTACAAGACCAAGGCAGCCGAGGAAGAGCACCTCCGCATCCATCCGATATTGGGCTGGCGGGAGATCGATATTTGGGAGTATATTAAGAGAGAGAATATACCCGTCTGCGATCTGTACTTCGCCAAAAACGGCAAACGGTTCCGAAGCATCGGCTGTGAGACCTGCTGCGGACCGGTCGAGTCGGAGGCGAGCACGATCGACGAGGTAATCGAGGAGCTGAAAACGACGAAGATATCCGAAAGATCGGGCAGGGCACAAGACAAAGAAGATGACTATATGATGCAAAAGCTGCGAAGTCTCGGATACATGTAGTCTTGTTTGCCGCCAGGAACCACCCAGCGGCAAATCGATTTGAAAACTGATGAAAAACTGATAGGGAATTCGATGGACGTACTTAGCTTTGTAATCGTGGGACATGTTGACCATGGCAAGTCGACTTTGATCGGTCGGCTGCTTTATGATACCGATTCGCTGCCGCCCGATAAGATCGACGAGATCAAGAAGGCCTCAGCAGGAAAAGGAAGACGAACGGAGTTTGCCTACTTATTGGATCATTTGGAGGAGGAACGCAAGCAGGGGATCACTATCGATACTACTCAGGTGTTTTTTAAGAGCGAGAAGCGTCCTTATGTGATCATCGATGCGCCTGGGCATGTTGAGTTTGTTAAGAATATGATCACTGGTGCTTCTCAGGCTGAGGCTGCGATTTTGATCGTTGATGTGGCTGAGGGCGTTAAGGAGCAGACGAAGCGGCATTCTTATATGCTGTCGCTGATGGGGCTTAAGCAGGTTGTTGTTGCGATGAATAAGATGGATATGGTTGATTTTTCGCAGGAGCATTTCGATTCGGTTCGGGCGGATGTCGAGGCATGGCTGGGATCGATTGATATTGAGCCGCTGTTCTATATTCCGATGTCGGCGATCGAGGGCGATAATGTTGCCAGCCGGTCGAAGTATATGGATTGGTATACGGGGCCGACGTTCATGGAGAGCCTCGATACGCTGAAGAATACGCTGCCGGCGGAGGATAAGTCGCTGCTGCTGCCGGTGCAGGATGTTTATAAGATCGACGAAAAGCGGATTAACGTCGGCAGGGTCGAGGCTGGTGCTATCGGCGTTGGCGATACGATCAAGATTTTGCCGGGCGGGCAGGTTACGAGCGTTGGTACGATCGAGAAGTTTCTGGAGGATGCCGACCGGGCGGTTGCCAGCGAGTGCATCGGTATGACGACGGCGGATTCGGTGTTTTTGGACCGCGGCGACGTTGTTTGCAGTGGGGAATCGGAGCCGACGGTGACGGATCGGGTTTCTGCGAGTATCTTCTGGATGACGAAGAAGCCGTTTACGCATGGCGAAAAGCTGCTGTTTCGGTGTGCTACGCAGGAGACGAGTTGCAAGATCAAGAGCATTAACAGGCGGATCAACTCGTCGACGCTGGAGGTGATCGCGGAGGACTCCGATGTGATCGAGAACCTTGAGGTTGCTGAGGTGGTTATCAAGACGAAGAAGCCGGTGGCGATCAAGGACTTTAACGATGTTCAGGAATTGGGGCGTTTTGTCCTTGTCCGGGACGAGAATATCTGTGCCGGCGGGATTATAACCGTTGTATAACGAAGCTGTCGCCAGCAGGGGGGCGACGATTGGCGATGGGGGCCGGCAGGTCGGTGACGGTTGGCGATGGGGGCGATTTGTAATTTCCAATTTACTATTTACCTTGGATTCCCCGAGTAAATCAGTGTAAAAAGGTGCAAGCCTGACAGTATATGGCTTGTAGATGCTGTTTAAGCCGGTTTTGCTGTTCAAAGAAGGGGGGGGGTGACACTACTCCGAGCATTCATGTAAATCCTTGAAAACTGCCTCGGAAAGGAAAGGCTTGGTATTTCAAGTTAAACCTGGTGGAATTATTGGCATCGGCAAGATATACTAATGAGTTTCCTGAAAAACAGGATGTATTCCACTGCCGGGTTTGTTT
>DAOVVQ010000184.1 GCA_030637065.1 Planctomycetota bacterium | reverse complement strand
TTCAGATTCGCACGACACATGATCCTGTTCGCCGTAATCTTGGCCATTTTCAAGGCTGGCATTATGATCGAGACCAACAGCGCCAGGATCGCAACCACCACCAGCAACTCAATTAGCGTAAAACCCCTTTTCTTTCGCATCATTATACTCCTTTCAAAAACCGTCATACCCCGACAAGCCACTCACGCCTACGCAGCGCTTTGCCAGTACGACCTGTAAAAACAATTGTAACCACTAAAAGCTAAAAAAGAAAGCCAATTTTCCTTTTTTTCCTTCGTTTTGCGCAATTCCATACATTATTCACGACTAAGCTGGCCCAAAGCCTACTCAACCCACAACCAACCACCCAATTCAGACCACTGAGCCCTTTGACCAATTAGCCCCTTGCGTCCCTTAAGCCCCTGACCCGTTGGCCCGATTCAGGCCCCTTCGCCTGACCAGCCCGAGTCAAAAAAAAGAAGCCTCTATATATATAAACGCGAACGCAAGGGCATCGTCCACAGCAAATGGGCACTTTTTTTTAATTTTTTTAATTTTTTTTTCATTCCTGACCGCAAATCAGCCGCTCCAGGACCCCATCGACACGCCAAAAACCGCCAGATTCGCCCAAAAACCGCGATTTTGCCCAACTCGAACGCCAAATCCCGGTCTACAGCTAATCGCTATTTTTTTTCACATTTTTTTGGTCCTGTCCGCAACTGCAATCACCCGTTTTTTTGTCGGCAATGTCAACCACTTTCCGACAATTTTTCCTGTCATCCGTGTCTTTTTTCTCCTCCGTGGCCCGTTTGTAAAACTCCGGGGCCTCCCATGCCGGCTCACGAGACTCGGGCGGATTTCGTCGCACATCGACCCCCGGACCTGTCCACTCGCCATCGGGACGGACACCGGCATCGAGCCTTCGCCGAATCAGGAGTTCCATCATCCGGTACTGAACCGCCTCATTGCCGCTGACGCCATACAGATTGGTCATCTCATGCGGGTCGGTCTCGAGGTCGTACAATTCGTGCTGATCGTCGCTGTACATCGACAGCTTGTAGCGTCCATCCGTGACCATTGCGCCGGGACCAAAGCTGTTAGGCACATGCGGGGCACGCTGGTTTGCGCCGGGAACAGGACCGTCCGGCGTCGGGACCTGGAGGCCGGCCTCGACAAGGGCGCTCTCGCGACCTGTGCCGTCACCGGCGAGCATCGCCTCATGCCAGCTCTTGCCGACCATAGACTGAGGAACCTTAACGCCTACAGCATCGAGCAGCGTAGGTGCAAGGTCTACCTGTTCCGCCAGGCCCTCAAAAACGAACGGTTTGACCATACCCTTGGGGTAACGGATGATCACGGGTGTGCGTGTCAGGCTCTCATAAAAAACGGGGATCTTGTGGAACACGCCAAAATCGCCGAGAAGCTCGCCGTGGTCGCTCAGGAAGATAATTACGGTATTTTCCAACTGACCGGTATCCTCGAGGCACTTGATCAACCTGCCGACAGAATCATCGACATAGCGGCACTGGCCCATATACATCGCCATCGCCTTGCGGGCCTCCTCTTCGCTGCATTCGTGTGCCAGGGAGTTGATCCGCCAGTTTTCCAGTTTTCTGGGCTTGCCCTCGGTCTTCTTCGTCCAGTTGGCAGGCAGCTCCATATCGTCCGGGTCGAACATCGAGGCATAGGGCTCCGGCGCGATAAACGCCGGGTGCGGGTCCTGCCAGTTCACCCAGCACAGAAACGGCTTGTCAGCCGGATTCCGCTCGATAAAATCGGCGGCCTCATCGGCCAAAAGCCCAGTAATATTGTAACGGTGGTCTTTATCAAGCTCGAACGCACTGTACGAACGCGTATACTGCGGATGATCGTCGTAGTTGCCAAGGCATATCTCGTGCAGCTCGTCCCACGCCTCGGTGAGCTGCTCATAAAGGAACAGGTGGTTCTTGCCGAACATCCCGGTCCTGAAGCCGCTGTCCTTGAGCGTGCTGACGATATTGGGTACATGGTAGTCGATGCAGGACCAGTAATTCCTCCGCTGGTGCTCGCTGAACCGCATAGAGGTCGCAAAGCTGATCCGGCTCGGACCGCAAAGCGGTGCCGGGCAGTAGCACTTATCGAATCTGACGCCCTCATTGGCAAGGCGGTCGATATTCTTGGTGCCAATGGTCTTGTGGCCGTAACTGCCGACATAATCGGCCCGATACTGGTCAGGAGTCAAAATCAACAGGTTATAATTCTTCATTTTTTCCCTTTCGTACAGTAATTTTTATGCCTTTAGTGCTTAAGTTCACACGTCGGCCCCCATGCAAAATCCCCGAAGCAGCCCCATCCATTCGCCGCAACCTGACGGGCCACCGACTTTGCACCATTACTTTAACATAGCCCCCCTGCCGCATGAAAGCCACTTTATGCTTTTTTTTTCACCATTTTGCGCAAAATCCAAATTGTTAAATCCGCCGAAAAAACACGGCAAACCTTTTCAAAAAGCCCTGTATTGGATGTTGCCGATTCTGTTTTTGTGGTTTATCTGGCCTGCTATATGAGGCTCTCTATGCTGAAAACGCCGATTTTTCACTGGATTTCATCGGCTTAATTTTGTATAATAGCAGCTATATGGCAACTACACGACGAGTTGTTTTACTGCTCGAAACTTCCAGACAGTATGGTCGTGACCTGCTGTTAGGAGTGACACAGTACTCATATTTCCACGGACCCTGGACTTTTTACCGTGAGCCGGGTGGACGTGAGAGATCGCTGCCTCAGCTCGATAACTGGGGCGCCCACGGTATTATTGCGCACGCCAGCGACGCCAGAGCCGCGGAAAAAATCGCCCAAACAGGCATCCCTGCCGTAATCAAGGGCTTTAAGACACCGGATATCCCCGTTATAGTCACCGACAATGTCAAGATCGGGACGCTTGCCGCTGAGCACCTTTTGGACCGTGGTTTTCGCCATTTTGCGTACTGTGGTTTTGACAACTGGTACTGGTCGGTCGAACGCGGCGAGGCGTTCGCCAGGAGGCTGAGAATTGCCGGCTTTGACACACATTTCTATCGTCAATCTTCGAGACAGCAGGAGCGGACATGGGATAAGGAACAAAAAGTCATGGCCGACTGGCTGCGTAACCTGCCGAAACCGATTGGCCTGATGACCTGTGTCGACGACCGCAGCCACCATGTTCTCGATGCGTGCAAGATCGCCGGCTGTGATGTCCCCAATGATGTTGCCATTATCGGTGTCGACAATGACGAACTTATCTGCCGCCTGGCAAAACCGCAGCTCACCAGTGTGTCGCTTAATGCCGAGCGGGCCGGCTATGAGGCCGCCGAACTATTAGACAGGCTCATGTCCGGTGAAAAGTCCGCGGGCCAACAGGTACTCGCCGAGCCTACGCACATCGAAACGCGGCAGTCGACCGACATACTGGCGATGCAGGACAGCGAGGTCTCCAGGGCCGTTCAGTATATCCGCCAGCACCCCAACGAGGCGCTTCAGGTCGGCGACGTGGTAAAAACCGTTGCCCTTTCCCGGCGGAGCCTTCAGTTGCGGTTCCGCAGGATCCTTGGCCGCTCGATCCTCGATGAGATCCGGCGTGTCAGGGTCGACCACGTTGCGCAGATGCTAACCGAGACCAATCTTCCCGTCTCGAAGATCGCCCTTGCACTCGGCTATCCGGGCATCGACCATATCGCCCGGTCATTCCGCAAAGAAAAGGGTATGAGCCCGCTCACCTACCGCAAACGCTTCGGTCGAAAGTAACAGCGATCACCGCCCTGTTTCCCCCAAGTTAATAACTTACAACCAGTTGGGGTGGGTTTGCCCCTGTTTTACTTGAAACTCTCCGGTTGGAATCCCTTGCTCCTCTTATCAGTCCGAACGAAAAAGTGCCGCTACCGGTAATATGGGCTGTGACGTCAAATTCGCCGTAAGATTCAGATATACCGCCTGAATCCAGTAATGGTCCGTCGATGGCCGGACGGTTGTCCCAATTGATCGCCCCTTCGCTCCAGCTCGTATCCGAGACGCCGTAAATACTAACCCCTCCCGAGAGCGTATTGGCCGAGTATAACCTCAGCGTCGCACTTACAATCGGCCCCGGGACATCTACATCGAACTTCAGATAGCCGTGCCTGGTTGCTCCCTCAAGATCGGGAGTCCGCAATTCGATATCCGCATCATCTCCATAATTTGTATCAGGCGAAGTATCCTCAACATAGGAATCATCAGTCGGTTCAAATGTCATCTTAGGCCTGTTTCCCAAAAACTGCCATACGTCACCGGCGATAATGCCTGTCCGCGTAACAGTATCGATCTTCCAATAGTATGTTACTTCGTCCTGCAATTGACCGGGATCAAAAACATTATTCGTCTGGTTCTGCTGGAAAACGAGGTTGTTTGAATCTGTTCCGAAGTATATATCGTGACTTGTTGCCTTGTAAGCTCCCAGCCACATAAGGTCGGCGTCAAGCTTAACATTTGTCGCTCCGTCCGGCGGGATAGGCGTAGAGGCCTTCGGCGCCTGGTAGCCGGGTATCCAGTAATTTGGATCCCCATATTCATAAGCACCGATATCGGGAGCAGAACCCAGATAGCCATCTGTTATGCCAGGGATGTGCATACCTGCGTCAACAAGGTTAGGA
Source organism: Planctomycetota bacterium (assembly GCA_030637065.1). Lineage (GTDB taxonomy): Bacteria > Planctomycetota > Phycisphaerae > Sedimentisphaerales > Anaerohalosphaeraceae > DAOVVQ01. Next base: position 3,052 of record DAOVVQ010000184.1, on the reverse strand, counting down.
TCTGCTTTCGGACGAAAATCCCAGTTGTCCGGATCACGCATCACCTCTCGAACATCCAGTGAAAAGTCGCGACCGTTCCAGTTATTAGAGTGAGTTCCGGGGATAGCGGCAGCAGGATCACCTTTTTCGCCGCTGATAACATCGGAGGCGTTATTCCTCGTAATAGAATTTAGATTTTCACTGTATAAACGGCGGATCACGATCGGGGGATAGGCACCGTTATAACCGGTATTGTTGTATGTTTCATGCTCGTCACCCTTGATGCGGTATGAGACGTTTCCGCAATTCCATCCGACGTTGTGATGGAGCAGGTTACTCAGACTGAAACGGTCGTCGGTATGGAAGCCCCCGTCAAAACGATATCCGTACTTATCACTGTCATGGGCCCAGTTATAGCGGACGATAGCATCACGTTCGATATTTGCTCCCATCTGAAAATTAGCGCCATCCGACTGCAGAAGGCCGCATTTATAATGATGGTTATACTCGACTATTTGAGGCAGACTTGCATCATACCCGCCGGCTCGATAACCTTCCGAGGTGCCCGATTTGTAAAGTGTGTTTCGACGATAGGTTGTCCCTTTGCATTTTATCATGTGTATTGAAAAACCATTACCTCCAACAACGGCTGCGCTGTAGTCGATATCGGCAAAATAGCAGTTCTCTACGACATTGCTTTTCCCCCAGATATAGACGCCAGGGCCGTCGGTATATCGAAAAGTGCAGTTTCTTATTGTAGAAAATGAATCATCGTTTGTGCCTGTCTTGATCATTGTGACATCAGTGTCGCTTAGAACACCCAGCATTCGCTTTGAATAGCTCGGATATAATAAGTCACAATCCTCGACTGTAATATTCACACAGTCGGTCGACCTGAATGTCGTTCCGAAGAAATCCAGGCCCATGATCTTAATATGGCTGGAGTCGGAAATATCAAAAAAGTAACTCTGAACCTTGCCCCTGACATCACGACCGGCAGGATCAAGGCCGTCATCTGTCCGGAGATAAAGCGTTTTCATGTTTGGATCGTAAAACCATTCCTCGGCTGTATCAAGCAGGTTCAGCTTGCACTCGAAGAAAAAACGATGATTACTCCAACTGTCCTTATAGCCACTGTTGACCGGGACATAGGTAAAAAAGTTGGCTCCGGCCCCGTGGCTTTCTACTACTTTGGCCCATGTCTTCCAGTTGCCGACGTTTAAGAGTGCAATGGCACCGGTCATATCAAGCCCCGATCCTGCAAGGTTTCTTTCGCCATCGTCATATTGAATCCCGTCTACGTCGGATGCCGTACCTTTCCCCCATCGCCCATCCCGGTCCCAGATCGAATCATCATCCCACCTGGCGTTGGGCCAGCGGGCCGAGATCATAGCTTTGCCGTCCACAAAAAGCTGCCAGATGTCCCGGGCGAGAGTTGTTTTGTAGATATCGCCTGTATGCACGACCCAGCCGGAGGTTATTGGAATTGTGCCGTCAAGGATAACGTCTTCGTTTTCATAATTTGTGAACGTAATCGGATCGCCAGCGGTTCCGCTGAGACCGCCAATTGCAATTTCTTCGTGATAAGTGCCCTGGCGGATGTAGCAGGTATCGCCGGCGGTCATGACGTCGGCGGCCTTCTGGACCGTGGCGAAGGGCTCTAAGAATGTACCGGGATTGCTATCGCTTCCGTTCGTGGCCACATAATAGCCGCTATTATCCTGCCAGTGCCTCGAGAGCAGTACAACATCACCGCCATCGACCGCCCCGCCATAGTCAATATCCGCACCACCGCACCAGCCGGCCCCCGAACAGTTATCATCCAACCACCGCTGGGCAACGGTCCTAAGCACGTCGATCTGCGCGGAACCGGCGATAGACGCTAAGATCGCCACCGTTGCGATCGCAATTAACACTATCGAGTATCTGGTTTTTCTATCCATCAGTTCATTGGTGCGAAATATCGCACCCTGCATGGCTGACTTTGCATTCAGTACATTCCTCCGCTGGAATGGCGAACCGGGGACAATCTGAGATCATATCCGTTGTTCGGGTCGTGCCAGCCTCATTTAAGCCGTATTATAGCATTTTTTGGCCGAAAGTCAAGCAAAAACGCCTTGATTACTGGATAGCCGATAGCCGTTGGTCGTTAGTCATTGTTGGTTGTCTTTGGGCCTCAAGTTGGTTAGAATGCGGTTTGTGGGGCTGGGTGGCTGTTCGTTCGTGGGTTCGTAAGTCTGCTTTTGTTTCGGGGATTTGTAGATGATGCAAGATAAAGGTTCAGATGAAGGCTCCGCCAGCGACGTTCTTGAGCGGCTGAGGCTGGCTTCGGATATTATGACAACGGACGTCAAGACGCTTACTATGGACCATACCGTGGGGGCGTTTTTGAAGTTTATGAAGTCTCACCACGTTCGCCATGCCCCGGTGACAGATCAGTTGGATACGGATGCCGAGCCACGGTTTGTCGGGGTGGTTTCGCAGCGAGATGTCCTGCGGCAGATGCTTCCGCATCGAAAATCGGATGACCCGGGCAAGGATGACCCCAGGGCGCTTCGGCGACTGCTCGCGCGAACGGTCACGAGGAAGCCTTACTCGGTCAAGGCCGAAGCGACTGTCGAGGAGGTCATAAACCTGATGCTCGATCATCATGTCGATATGGCGCCTGTAGTCGAGGAGGACAGGCTCTGCGGGGTGATAACGAGTGTAGATGTGCTTAGGATCTTCGCCAGGATCGATAAGGTCCTCCTGGGGCAAGGTAAGGGGGCGGCCCAGGCCGATAAACTTATTGCAGGCCTGTCCGGTCGCAACCGGCAGATCGCCGAGTTGACACATCAGCCGGTAGAGAAGATCATGACCAGAGAGGTCGTGTGCATGCAGCCGGACAACACCCTCGGCCAGGCCAGAGAGATGATCGTCGAGCATAAGTTCCGGCACCTGCCTGTTGTTGACGAGGATGGGGTCTTGACGGGCATCATCTCGGACAGGGACATTTTAGGCAATCTTCCGCTTGACAGAAGGCAGTCGGAGGGGCGATCGCGGAGCAAGTCGTTTCCCACCCATCTCTACGCGG
>DAOVVQ010000115.1 GCA_030637065.1 Planctomycetota bacterium | reverse complement strand
GAAGGCAATGAGACGATTGAAGAGGAGCCCGACCAAGCCTATCTAACCAAGCGCTATACCGAGCGCGGCGTCCGATTTATTGAGCAGCAGAAGGATGGACCTTTCTTTCTCTATCTCGCACATTCGATGCCGCATACGCCAATCTTCGCGTCGGAAGCATTCAAGGGTACTACCGATCTTGGACTTTATGGCGATGTCATAGCCGAACTCGACTGGGGCGTCGGACAGGTGCTTCAGTCGCTCAAGGATAACGGGATGGATGAGAAAACGTTGGTGATCCTGACATCGGACAACGGCCCGTGGCTGACCCAGAACGAGCATGGTGGAAAGGCCGATCCGCTGCGTGGCGCCAAGATGACCGTTTACGATGGCGGCCTGCGAGTGCCTTGCCTGATCCGCTGGCCGGGTACTGTCGAGGCGGGTAGAACGAGTGCGGAGATCGCTTCTTCGATCGATCTGCTGCCGACTCTCGCGACCCTGTGCGGCGGAGAACTACCGGAAAAGAAGATCGACGGGATCGACCTGTCGGACTTTTTGACCAGTGGCGGGCCGTCACCCCGCAAAACCTTCCATTACGGCCAGGGCGTGATGCGGCAAAGGAAATGGAAGCTGTTTCTTCCCGGCAAGTACAGTGAGATCAAGGCGGACGGCGATGGGCGGAATAAAAAGGTGTCCGTTAAATATGATACGGTACGTTTGTATAATCTCGAAGCCGACATCGGCGAAACGAAAAACGTGGCGGGCGAACATCCGGAAATCGTCAAACGCCTGACCGGACTGATCAAAGCTCATGACGAAGAGATAGCAAACCAGGCCCGCCAGCCGGGCCTGCTGAGATAGGAAAGGTTGCAGCTTCCGATATCCGGAAAGCCGGCGGCGAGTAGCGTTAATTTTGTCAATTAAATAGAGTGATCAGATTTTTTTAAGGTTTTTTTTATGAACCAGAGTCGCAGAACTTTTCTAAAATCAATGACAGCGGGAGCTTTAGCAGCTCCGTTTGCTCCGAATCTTCTTCTTGCTCAAAAGAGCCTTTCGCCAAATGACAAGGTCAATATCGCTATGATAGGCGTTGGCGGCATCCATTCAGGAATGCTAAAGGGGCGAGGGGCCATTTATGAGCATAATCTCGTTGCCTTTGCCGACGTCGACGATTCGCTGGCTGCCGAGGTTTATGGTAATAATCCTAAAGTTCCCACGTATCGGGATTTTCGCAGGATGCTCGACCGCCACGATTCCCAGATCGATGCGGTGATGATAGGCACGCCTGATATCACTCATTTCATCATGGCAAAGGCCGCGATGGAGCGAGGCAAACATGTTTTCTGCCAAAAGCCGCTGACGCGTACCCTTTGGGAATGCAGCGAGCTAAAAAAGCTGGCAAAAAAGACCGGTCTGATAACCCAGATGGGGAACCAGGGTCACGCCTTTTCCTCTCTGCGAACGGGAGTCGAGTGGCTCCAGTCCGGCGTTATCGGAGATGTTACCGAAGCACATGTCTGGTCGAATCGAAGCGGGAACGGTGCAACGCAGATGCCCGAAGCAATGGAGCCGCCGGATACATTAAGCTGGGACCTCTGGCTTGGCGCTTCAAAATATTATGACTACAGCGATCAGATCACACCTAAAAAATGGCGTGGTTGGTGGTCGTTCGGTACGGGGCCCCTTGGAGATATCGGCTGTCATACTATTGATATGCTGAAATGGGGATTGGAGCTTGGCGTACCCCAGAGTGTTTCGGCTGAAACTACCGAAGTGACAGAGGTTGGGACTCCTAAGTCCTCGGTCGTCACGTACCAGTTTCCTGCCAGAGGGGGCAAGCCGCCTGTGAAGATCGTATGGTTTGACGGCGGTAAAGTACCGCCGAGGCCAGCCGACCTGGAGAAGGGTCGTGAAATACCAAAAAGCGGAGGGGCATTTATCTTTGGCAGCAAGGGCACTATATATGCACCGGGAATGCGTCCCTCGACAGTGCGTCTGATACCTGAGACCAAGATGCAGGAAGTCGCCAGAGCAAAGGTTCTGCCCGATCCATGGCTCCCTCGCGTTGGCGATATTGTGGACGAATGGCTTGACGGCATTGGCAATGGCGCTCAGCCAAGTTCGAATTTTGTCGACTATTCGTGCGATCTTACCGAAATGATCCTGTTGGGTAATCTGGCGATCCGCACCGGTCGGACTATCCGCTGGGACCGCGAAAACCTGAAAGCCAAAGGCCTTCCGCAAGCGGACCGCTTTATCTTTCCCGAAACACGAAAAGGCTGGGGGGTCTAAGCGGCCGCGTGGGCCAAGGCCCACCCTACGGGCTAAGATAATTTGTTGTGGAGAATGATGACGTGAGAGATTGCAAAGGATACTTTCGGTGTGAATGAATGCACTTTTTCAATACTGGAGCGCTAAGATGAACTGTTTCACGACATTTACAAAGTGCATAGTGCTCCTTGGGTTATGTATCCCATGTTTCGGCGTGGAACCGGAGACCCTCTCACGCAATGTTGTGACGAAAGCCCTGGCTGGGCCGCTCAAGGACATTGAGGATATCCTGTTTGTGTCCAGAATGCCCTATGCCAACGGCCATTGGTATGCCAATTTCGGGTATTACGGCGATGACGAAACGAACTATCTTTTTCCGGGCAAGGGCGAGGGCGACATTGGCAAGATTTATAAGCTCAATATCCATACGGGTAAACGGGCAGTTATATTTGACGCCATGGGCGGTTCGGTGCGCGATCCGCAGGTGTATTATGATGGACAAAAGATACTGTTTTCGTATCGAAAGGCCGAGTCGACGCATTACCATCTCTACGAGATCGGTATCGACGGACAGGGCTTAAGGCAGCTTACCAGTGGAGATTTCGACGATATTGAGGCGAGTTATTTGCCGGACGGGGGCATTGTCTTTGTATCGAACCGTTCCAAACGCTGGGTCGGCTGCCTGGAGACGCAGGTAGGCACGATCTATCGCTGCGATGGCGATGGGCGTAACATTACCCAGCTTTCGGCGAGCATCGAGCATGACAACACGCCGTGGGTCATGCCCGACGGGCGCATCCTTTACACGCGATGGGAGTACGTCGACCGCAATTGGATGTATCATCACCTTTGGACAATGAATCCTGACGGCACGAACCAGACGATTTACTATGGGAACATGCACGCGAAAATCGTGATGATCGACGCCAAACCCATTGCCGGTACGAATAAGGTCATTGCCTCATTCTGCCACAATCACGGCAAAACCGGGCATATTGGCAGGATTTCCATGCTGTCCGCCGAGAGGGGCCCCGATGACCTTTCCGCGGTAACGGTGTTCAAGGGGCGTCTAACGAATGATCCCTTCCTGGAGACGCATGACGGCATCGAGGCCCACGACCCGTATGCCATCAGTGAGGATTGTTTCCTGCTGGCAGACAAGCATCGGATCCTCGTGATGGACGGCCAGGGCAACTGCGGCCAGTTATACGCCTCGCCCAAGAACGCCAATGCGCCCCAATCCATCACGCCGGAATGGATCGCTGCCTCGCCCTTCCGGAGGGAGTATTTTAGAAGGGCCAATATAGAATGGTTGGCGAGAAGTTACTCGTTTCCGTATTACGACGACCTGCATGAACCGCGGCCCATCATGCCGCGCAGACGCGAACCAATCCTTCCCGACCGAACGGATTCCGAATCGAAAAGCGGATGGATGGTGCTCACGGATGTCTACAATGGACGCAATATGACCGGGGTCCATCGCGGCCAGATCAAGAAGCTCTTGATCGTTGAGCCTCTGCCCAAACCCATTTGTTTCACGGGCGATCCGGATCTGGTTTCCTTTGGCGGCACGCATATGCTGGAACGAGTGCTGGGCACAGTCCCCGTCGAGCGGGATGGTTCGGCGTCTTTCGAGATTCCCGCCAACCGTCCGGTGTTTTTTGTAGCGCTAGACGAAAACGATCTCTCTGTGAAACGCATGCAAAGTTTCACTTCGGTGATGCCGGGCGAAACGTTAGGTTGCGTCGGGTGCCACGAAGACCGAATGGCCACACCCCGGTACCGCCTTTCAGGGAGTAACGTTTTGGCGCTGAAGCGACCGCCTGACAAAATAACACCTTTTACCGGATTCCCGGATGTGCTCGATTTCACGCGGGACATTCAACCAATCCTGGACAAGCATTGTGTTTCGTGTCACAGCTTCGACGATCGGCAAGGCAATGTTGTGCTGGAAGGCGATCTGGGAATGAAGTGGAACCATAGTTATTTCACGCTCATTACCCGGCTCCAGGTAGCCGACGGGCGGCATGGAATGGGCAACCAGCCGCCCCGGACCATTGGTTCATCGGCAAGCCCCTTGCTGGCAAAGCTCACGGAGGGACACTATGATATCAAGGCGAGTGACGAAGAATGGCGGACGGTCTGGCTGTGGCTGGAATCGGGTGCGCCCTATGCCGGTAATTATGCCGCCCAGCGTAACGAGGTAACGCGAAACCGCTTCGAACAGGCCTGGACTGCTGCCAGCGCTGCCGGCGGCGGGCTCCTGGAACGCTGCACGGGTTGCCATGCGAAGGACACGCCGCTGGAAATGCCCTACGATAAATGGCGAAACAGCAATCAGCGCCGCCCATTATACAAACCCGGCATGGAACTGCTTGGCCGCGACTTCGGTCCCAATGAACGGATCATAGTTCCAAACGATCCGATGGCCCGATTCAGTAATCATGTGCTTTATAACTTCACGCGTCCCGAAAAATCGCCCATTCTGCTCGCCCCGCTTGCCAAAGCAGCCGGTGGTTGGGGCAGGTGTCCGGATGTCTACATGCAACAAAGCGACCCGGATTACCAGGCCATGCTCGCGCGGATTCGTGATGGTAAGGCCCTGTTTGATGCAGAGCCTCGATGGGCAACGCCGGGTTTCGCCCCCAATCGCCAGTACATCCGTGAATTGAAGAAGTTCGGCGTTTTGGTGGCGGATTTTGACCCCAGCCGGGACAGCATTGACGTCTTTGAAATGGATCAACTGTACTGGCGGTCCCTTTGGCATCGGCCCCAATAAGCAGAGGTTTGGCATGAACAAACAAATGAGGTGATTATGAAGCGGAACACAGTGTTTTTGATGGTGGTCATGGCGTTGTTGCCGTTCTATGTGTGGGCGGCACAGCCCAATGTGGTGATTATTATCACTGATGACCAGAGTTGGGATTCGTTGGGTTATATGGGCGGGGATGTTCATACGCCGCGGATTGATCGGATGGCTCGGGAGGGGCTGATCTTCAGCGATGCGAACGTTACGAGCACGGTTTGTTCTCCTTCGCGATATTCGTTTCTTACGGGCCGATATGCGGGGCGCGGCCAGGGGCCTCGGCTGAAGATCGAGCATCCTGAGGGGACGCAGACGCAGTTGGAGAATATCTGCGAGCTGGAGAAGGACGGCTGGAATGTGGCCAAGGCGCTTCAGGGCAGCGGGTACACGACCGGGTTCGTTGGGAAAGCTCACTTGATCAATCAAGAGTGGCTCGAAAAGGCAAACTGGGCTTCGGCGGGGCTTAAGACCTATCCCGATGACGGCGATCCGCGGGATCCGGCGGTCAATGAGATGATGCGTTTTAATCACGGCAAATGGTGCGAAGCGATCAAGCAGTATGGTTTCGATTATGCCGACGGTATTTACGGGGCCAATCTCAAGGAGCTGGGCAATAAGGAGCTTTTTGTACACAATCTCGACTGGAGCGTGAGTAAGGCGCATACGTTTATCGAGGATAATTGCGATAAGCCGTTTTTTCTGTATTTTTCCACGACGCTGCACCATGGGCCGGCCCCGTGGGCCCAGCCGGGCGGCAAGTTCGTATACGGCCTCGACGCCGACCCGCGTATGACCGGTGAGGGTTTTGTAGAGGAAGGGTTCGATGTGATGCCGAGTCGCAAGAGCGTTTTTAAGCGTAACGCGGCAGCGGGTAAGGGGCGTGATAAGGCGTTTGCCCTGTGGCTCGATGACGGCGTTGGGTCCATACTTGACAAGATCAGGGAGATGGGCATCGAGAGGGATACGTTGGTTATTTTTGTTTCCGATCACGGCAGTTGGAGGCACGGCAAGACTACGCTGCACGAATATGGGATAAAGGTTCCGCTGGTTATGTACTGGCCGGGTGTGATCGCCGCTGGGAGCAAGTACGATGAGATCGTTGCCAATATTGATTTTGCGCCGACGATCCTGGATGTGTGCGGGGTCAAGGCCGCCGGCGACTATTATATGGACGGGGTGAGTTTGAAGGGTGTGATTGGAGGATCGTCTGCGCCTGTGCGGCGATCGCTGTTTGGTGAGGTGGGCCACTCTCGATGCGTAAAGACGAAGGACTGGAAATATATCGCGATCAGGTACCCGAAAGAGGTGCAGGACAGGATCAATCTTGGCAGGAAATTCGGCAACTTCGAGGGTCATCCTCCGATGGACAGGCCCTATCTTACGCGGAACGGCCACCTGGGTTATTACGCCTCGCGGTCGAATCCGCACTACTGGGAGACGGACCAGCTTTACGATCTGCGTAAGGGCGTAGAGGAAGATGTCAACCTGACGGGCAAGTATCCGGAGGTGATGACGGAAATGAAGAGGCTGCTGTCGAGGCATCTTGATTCTTTTCAGAAACGGCCCTTCGGTGAGTTTACCGCTTACAGCGATCCGGGATATGAAGTTAAGCGTATGCCGGAGATGAGTCATGATAAGGTTGAATGACAAAACAACAAAACAAACTAACACAAGCCAAATGAGGACGAGATGAATGAATAGACGAGGTTTTATGAAAACTGCTGACAAAAGACGAATGCTGATTATCATCTTCATGCTGACAGGTATGATCAACCTTTACGCCAGGAACAATGCACCTCATCGCCAAAATCGGGACAAGCCGAATGTTATCGTTATTATGACCGACGATCAGGGCAACAACGTTGGTTTCCAGGGCAACCCGCACGTGAAGACTCCTCATATTGACAAGTTTGCCGGAGGAGCCGTTCGCCTGAGCAACTTTCACCAGGAACCGATGTGTACCGCCTCGCGCGGGGCACTGATGACGGGCAAGCCCGCGGTAAGGACCGGAGCCTGGCGCACAAGTCTGGGGCGTACCATGATGCGGTCCGACAACATAACTATTGCCGAAGCGTTTAAAGCCAATGGCTACGCAACCGGCCAGTTCGGCAAGTGGCATCTTGGTGACAACTGGCCCATGCGCCCGCAGGATCAGGGTTTTGATGAGGTGGTCGGCCTTCGCTGCGGCGCCGTTGGCCAGATCGCGGACTACTGGGGTAATGATTACTTTGACGACACCTACTACCATAACGGCCAGCCGAAACAATATAAGGGCTACTGCACCGATGTTTTCTTCGAAGAGACCATGCGATTCATTAAGGAAAACAAGGATGAACCGTTCTTTATTTACCTTGCGCCCAATGTGACCCACCTGCCGCTGAATGTAGCCGAAAAATACTCCAAGCCCCACGTTGACAATGGTGTCGACGAAAAACTGGCTATCTTTTATGGGATGATCGACAACCTCGATGAGAATTTCGGCAGGCTAATGGCTCTTCTGAAAAAAGAGGGGCTCGATGAAAACACCATCATCCTCTTCACAACCGATGACGGCGCGCAATCGGCTGCCAGATCGAACTCCCCTGATGCCTGGAATATGGGCATGAGAGGTGATAAGGGATCGATGGAAGAAGGCGGACATCGCGTTTTCTCCTTTCTCCGGTGGCCTAATGGGAACATTGGCGCCGGTACGGACAACGATACGCTGATCTCAGTGATGGATGTATATCCGACCCTGCTTGACTTGTGCGGCTTGCAATCGCCCGAAGGGGCCGAACTCCAAGGACGTTCATTTGCCCCGTACCTGAAGAAACCGCTCTCTCCCGAACAGGACGATCGGCCTTTCTTCTTCTACTATTTTAATCCCAAGAACCTGGAAGATCGCAGTAAGGCCTGTGTGATGTGGAAAAACTGGCGACTTTTGGGTGGGGTCAGCCTGTACGATATCGAAAAGGACCGGATGCAGGAGCGCGACATTGCCCCCGAGCACCCTGAGGTAGTCAAGCAAATGACTGCGTTTTTTGAAGCACACCACGCAGCCGGACTTGAACAGATCAAGGAGCCTGTGCGGTTTGTCCTGGGTGATCCGCGAGCGGCAAAAGTGGAGTTAACCAGTCAGGACGTTTACCGCGTGGAGGGCGGGCCGCAGGCATTCGGCCAATCCAATACAAGAGACCTGGTCCAAGCCCATGGCCCCTACAAAGTAACCGTAGCCACCCGTGGAAGTTACACTATCACCCTTTCTCGTTATCCTCTTTACACCAATCTCCCCTTTGGAGTGGGGGGCAGAAAGATGGAAGAAAACGATTTTGCCATTGAAAAAGTACGCCTGGCCATAGCTGGCCAGACTGTAGAGAAAGCGGTGACTCCTAAAGACACCCACGCCAGTTTCACGCTGGATCTGAAGGCGGGGGACGCCGATCTGGATACCGCGCTGATCGGTGATGGCAAGGACGGCGTGGCGTATTTTGTGACGGTTGAGTTCGAAGGATAAAGGTAGGGACGCAGTTGCACTTGGGAGTTGAATCCGCCAGTACGATTATATGAAGGACGTGAATTTATGAAACGACGCGAGTTTATTAAGAGGGGTGTTGGTCTGGGGCTTGGTTTGTCGGCTCTTTCTTTGGGGTCCTGCAAGAGCGGTTCGGCTGGAGGGGGCGGCAAGTCCGGGCGCAAGCCTAATGTTGTTTTCTTTTTGGCCGATGACTTAGGCTGGGGCGATATTAGTTTGCATGGTGGTTCTACTCCGACTCCTAATATTGACAGGATATTTACGAGCGGGCTTGAGATGACGAATTTCATGGTCCACTGCGTCTGCTCGCCGACGCGGGCGGGGCTCTTGACCGGGCGGCATTATACGCATGTAAGGACCGGGCCGGAGGTTGGCGGAACGCTCGATACCGAGGAGGTTACGTTTGCCGAGGCGTTTAAGCAGGCCGGATATGCGACGGGGTGTTTCGGCAAGTGGCACAACGGATTTCCGCCGGAGGACGCGACGTTCAATAACGTCAAGAAGATCAACTGGGGCACGGGCGTGCTCTCGCACGGGTTTGACCGGTTCGTCGGGTTTTACGGCGGCGGGCAGGATTATTTCAATAAGAATGACAACTGGACGCAGACGCTCAACTGGTGGCATGACGACAGGTACGTTCCCGTCGAGGATGGCTACACGACCGATCTGATAACGAAACATGCGATCGATTTTATTCGGGATAATAAGGACGGTCCGTTTTTCTGCTACGTTCCTCATGCGGCGGTGCATGATCCGCTCCAGGCGTCGGATGAATATTTGAAGCGCGTGCCGAAGGAGATCGTCGGCGATGCAAGGGTCAAGACGTCCGCCGAGTATTTGCAGATCGAGCGGACCAATAAGGGTAAGCTGACCAAAAAGGATATTGCGATTTTGTACTCTGCGATGCTGATCGCCCTTGATGACGGTATCGGCAAAGTGATCGAGACGCTCGAAGGGCTCGGGCTGATGGAGGAGACGATCATTTTCTTCACCAGCGATAACGGGGCGACGCCCAACGGTAATAACCTGCCGTTTCGTGGTACCAAGCATACATTCTGGGAGGGCGGGACGCATGTTCCGGCTGGGGCGTGGCATAAGGGGACGCATTTTGCCGGCGGCAAACGATATGACGGCTTTATGGGGTATATGGATTTTTATCCGACGATCGCCGCGATGGCCGGTATAACCATGCCAGCCGGAAGGCCGCTCGACGGACGCAATTGCCTGGAGAATATCCGGAATAACACCAAGACCGACAGGGACTATTATTACTGGATGGGCTTCGATCACGGGACGATCCGCTCGGATACGTGGAAGCTGGTCTATTTCAGCGAGCATGTCGAGCTTTACAACATCAGGGAGGACATCGCCGAGACTCGTAACGTCGCCGCCGGGCATCGGGCGGTCGCGGCAAAAATGAAGGAGAAATACGAAGAGTGGATATATTCCAACGGTTTCAATGTCACGTATATGACGCCGAAGGTCGCCGCCCCGCTCGTCGCCGACCCGCAGGGCGAGGTGCTCGAGGTCAGGGCGAATCAGAAGGCGCGGATCGGTAACTCGCTGGATATATTCTTTACGCGGGCTCCCTGCCAGGATTATGACCGTTATGTCGAGCATCGCGATTTTATCGAATACGATATATGCGTGGCGTCGGATGGGCGCCAGGAGGGCTTTCTGTATTCGCCGGGCAGGGCGTGGAGTCCGAAGTTCCGGAACAATACCGGCGTCGACCAGTGGGGCAGGATCCAGAGCAAAGGCCCGGGCGTCCGGGCCGGTAAGGGCGTTTGGGAGAGACGGCGTGTCGGGATCGGAAATATCTGCGGGCTGGGGACCCCGATCCAGTTTATACGGCTCGTCGGGCCGGGGCCGGGGTATTACCATTTCTACCTGGATAATATTACGTGGCACCGGACAAACGGCGAGCAACATAACATCTGGAAGGAAGGCAGGGACCTGATCCGAACCGAAAGGCCGATCCCGAAGCATCCGGCCTTTGAAAATGTCGAGCTGAATATCGTGCCGCTATCGGCGGTTAAGTGATCGCCACAGCGGGAATGTGAAATGAAAATGGATCGTCTAACCAGAAGAAAATTCGTAAAAACCGCCTGCGTCTCTATCGCCTGCGCCTCGGCCTCCGCCCCAGCCGTACTTGCCGGCGGCGCTGCCTATAAAGACCGCCTCAAGCGATTGGTCGACTGGGTCGTTGCCAGCCTCGCCGCCGGGCCTGTCAGCCTCGCCGCCGGGCCTGTCAGCCTCGCCGCCGGGCCTG
>DAOVVQ010000259.1 GCA_030637065.1 Planctomycetota bacterium | reverse complement strand
TGCTCGCGACGGTTCGTGCGCGTAGCGGCGAGGAGTTCGACACTGCTTCGGCGGCTGAGGATGCTTCGCGGATCGCGCTGATAGATGCTGTCGAATACGCCTACTACAATGCCGAGGTGGTCGGTGGCGAAGTGAACCTTACGTTTGTGGTGGTCGAAAAGAATCTTGTCAGGGTTATCGGTTTTAACGGCAACAAGGCTTCTGACGCCGACAACCTCTCGAAGGAGCTTGGTTTTAAGAAGGGCGATTATCTGGATATTTTTCTGGTCAACAGCGGGATCGAAGCGATGACCGAGATGTATCATAAAAAGGGTTTTGCGTTTGTCACGATCGAGACGGATCCGGGGGGTTTGCCTGTCGGTCGTGTTGCTTACAATATCGACGAAGGTTTTCGTGTGAAAGTCCGGTCGGTCGGCTTCGAGGGTAACGAGAGTATCAAGACGAAGGAGTTGAAGAAGGCGGTAAAGACCAAATCCCGCAAGTTTTTGCTCTGGCCGGCGTATTATGTTTCGCAGGTTGTTTCCGACGATGTCGACAAGCTTCTGGGTATTTATCAGGAGAAGGCGTTTCTCGACGTTTCTGTTGTCCCTGAGCCGGTTTTTTCCGATGACAGCCGGAGCGTGGAGATCACGTTTAAGATCAACGAAGGGCCTGTATACCGTGTCGACGAGATCGTCCTTCGCGATAACGAGTATTTTGATCTTGAGACGCTTAGTGCCGAGATGCGCCTTCGGGCCGGCGAGCCTTACAGCGAGGAGAGAGGTAACTTTGACGCCAAGAAGATCCTGAAGCGGTACCTTGAGATGGGTTTTGTCGATGCCCAGGTCAATCATGAGTATTCGTTCCGCGGTCCGGCGAAGATCTTAGCTGAGTTTACCATAACGGAAGGCGAGCGTTTTCGCATCGGTCGTATCGATATATCCGGTAACCAGTTTGTTCAGGATCGTGTTATTCGCCGGGTTCTTGACGAGGAGAAGTTCAGGCCCGGTATGTGGTATAACGCCGATATCGCCCGCGGCGACGGTTCGGGTGAGTTGGAACGGGAGGTCAAACAGAGTGCGGTTCTGGAATCGTTGCGTATCCTGCCCGGTGAGCGGCAGGGCGAGTCGCGTAATGTCCTGGTCGAAGCGATGGAAGGCCAGACCGGTTCGGTGATGTTAGGTGCAGGTGTGGCCAGTGACAGCGGCCTGATAGGTCAGTTGTCACTTAACCAGCGTAACTTCGATATTTCCGACACGCCGGATAGTTTTGGCGAGCTGCTTACGGCGAAGGCCTTTCGCGGTGCCGGTCAGCAGTTTCGTATTTCGCTTAATCCCGGTACGGTGCAGAGCAGTTTTTCGGTGAATTTCACCGAGCCGTATCTTTATGACATGCCGGTATCGCTTAGCACGGCCCTTTCCGGTTTTGAGCGTGGGAGGGAATCGTACGACGAGGATCGGCTGAAGGGTTATATAGGTGTCGAGAAGCGTTACGACAACGAGTGGCGGCGCGGTATTTCGATGCGGGTCGAAAGCGTTGAGGTTGCCGATATCGATGCGGATGCCCCGAAGGAGGTGTTCGACGTCAAAGGCAATAATGATCTGGTAGGTGCAAGGGTTTTCATTCGTAAAGACACAACGAACAGCAGGTTTATTCCGAGCAGCGGTTATAATTTTGACGCCGGTTTCGAGCAGGTTGGCGGCGATCACACGTTCGGGGTGTTCAACGCCACTCAGCGGTGGTACAGGGTGCTTTATGAGGATCTTGCCGAGCGAAGGACGATTTTAGAGACGAAGGTTCGCGGGGCTGCTATTGTCGGCGATGCCCCTGTATTCGAGAAATTTTACGGCGGCGGCATAGGTGCGGATTCGATTCGCGGGTTTGACTACCGCGGGGTGAGCACGCGGGGCGTGTCGTCGCTGAATCCGGCTGTGAAGGACGACCCGATCGGAAGTGACTGGATCGTTATCGGCAATGTCGAAGTTGCGGTTCCCCTGACGAGCGAGATGTTTTCCGCTCTGTTCTTTGTCGACGTCGGTGCCATTGACAGTGGTGGCCTCCGGGCGTCGGTCGGAACAGGCATCCAGATTCTGCTGCCCCAGTGGTTCGGCCCGGTGCCGATGCGGTTTGAGCTGGCAGCGCCTTTTATGAAAGAAGACGAGGACGAGACGCGTGCCTTCAGTTTTTCGATCGGTGCGTTATTTTAAGCGGGTATCCTGAAAAACAGGGTGCAATCCAGTGCCGGGGTTGTTTTTGTTCCAAAAACAACGACCATAGCAAGGGTTTCATGGTTTTTCAGAGGTCTTAAGCGGTTTAAACTATTGTTAGTGACAATTTAACGTGAAAGGTTTAATGATGAGATCGAGCAAAGCCGTATTAATTATTTTATTGGCAGCTATCGTGCTGGTTACGGTCGGGTACAATCACGGTCGGGCGGCCTCGAGCGAGATCGCGCCGGCGAAAGTCGCGGTAGTCAATATTAACAAGGTGCTGGAAACCAGCAAGAAGCATGCCGCCTGGCAGGAAAAGATGCGGGAGGAAGAAACGGGTATACGCGCCGAACTCGAGAGGCTGTCCAAGGAAATGGAGCTTCAAAAGCTGGACATAGAGACCCGCACGCCCGGAAGCAGTGACTATCTCGATCTCATGCGGCAATACATGGAGAAGCAGGCTTTGCTCGAGGCCAAAGAGAAGTTTTACGAGCAGCAGGTGACCATGAAGGTTCAGCAGTGGACCGAGCAGCTTTTCCAGGACGTTCACAGTGTCGTATCGGATGTAGCCAAACGCAAGGGTATCGATCTTGTGGTTTCGAAGGAAGATTTGCGGTTTCCCGCGGCGAGTATACGTGATCTGATGTTGACTATCAAGACAACTACCGTGATGTATAACGGTCAGGGTCTTGATATTACGGACGAGGTTCTGGTTGCCCTGGATGCGGGGCTTTAATCGGGGGGTACGTCAAGGTGCAGGATCGACAGGATGTTTTGGTACTGACGGTTGCCCAGCTTGCCGAACGACTTGGGGCGAGGCTGGTCGGCTCCGGTTCTGCGCGGGTTACGGGCGTAAATTCGATCGAGCAGGCTACGGCAACTGAGGTCTGTTTTGCCGCGAGCAGGAAGCATTGTGGTCTGCTTGCCGGGTCGAATGCGGCTGCGGTGATTACGGGCGATGAGGTCGACGGTGTTGAGATTGCTCAGATCATTGCCGGCAGTGTCGATGTGGCGCTTATAAAGGCGTTGAATCTGTTTGCAAAGAAGCTGACGCCGATCGTGGGTATTCATGCCACAGCCGCCGTCGATGGGTCCGCCGAGATCGGCGAAGGTGTCGGTATCGGTCCGGGTGCATGTGTAAGCCGCGGCGCCAGGATCGGGGCTGGGACGGTTATTTCCGCCGGTTGTATGATCGGCGAAGATGTCGTTATCGGCGGCAATTGCCGGCTGGACGCTAATGTCGTGGTTTATCACGATTGCAGGATCGGCGATAATTGTGTTATTCAGGCCAACAGCACGATCGGCTCGGTGGGTTTCGGTTATACCGTTATCGACGGTCGCCCTGAGCTGATACCGCATAACGGCGGGGTGGTCATCGAGGACTGCGTGGAGATCGGGGCGAACTGTTGTGTCGATCGGGCGAAATTCGGCAATACGATCATCGGTGCCGGCACTAAACTGGACAATCAGGTGCAGATTGCTCACAATGTGGTGACGGGAAAATGCTGTCTGATGGCGGCGCAGGTCGGTATATCCGGCAGCGTTCGTTTAGGCGACGGCGTGGTCATTGGAGGCCAGGCGGGCCTGGCGGATCACATGAAGCTCGGTAATGGGGCCCAGGTCGGCGGCGGTGCGGCGGTGATCAATGACGTTGCTGACGGGCAAAAGGTTTGGGGGTCTCCGGCGATAGATGTCAGCCGGAGGATGCGACATATCGCGTTGACCAGGCGTCTGCCTGAGATGGCAAAACAGTTGAAGGAACTGGCTAAGAAAGTAGAAGAGCTTGAAGCTGCAAAAAACAATAAAAGCTGAGACTAGGCTTTCCGGCAAGGGTTTGTTCAGCGGGCAGGAGACCAAGGTCGTCTTTCGCCCGGCACAGGCCGATACGGGCGTGGTCTTTCTTCGCACGGATTTAGCTGAGCCGGTGCGGATACAGGCGGATGCGAATAATGTTGCCGAAAGGGATCGGCGGACGGCACTGAAGAAGGGTTCGGTAAGTATCGAGACCCCGGAGCATTGCCTGGCGGCCCTGTTCGCCCTTGGTATCGACAACATTGTGATAGAGATCGACGGCGGCGAGCTTCCCGGTTTTGACGGAAGCTGTCAGGAATATTACAAGGTTTTGGAAAAAGTCGGTGTCGTCGAGCAGCAGGCCCAGCGTAAGGAATTGGTGATCAGCGAATCGATCAGTATTACCGAGGGTGACAAGTCGATTTATGCCCTTCCTTATAACGGCGACAAGCTCAGCGTTACCTATGACCTGGACTACACCCAGCATACGGGCATCGGAAGGCAGCTTTATACCTGTGAGGTCAGCGCCTCGCATTTTGCCCAGAACCTTGCCACTGCCCGGACGTTTTCGCTGGAAGCGGAGGCCCGGCAGATGCAGGCCCACGGGATCGGCACGCACCTTACGCCGAAGGATGTTCTTATAATCGATTCCGACGGTCCGATCAAGAACAGCTACCGGTTCAGCGACGAGTGTGTTCGTCATAAAGTCGTTGACCTGATAGGCGATCTGATGCTGGTTGGTCGGTGGATTTCCGGGAGGGTTGTCGCCTATAAGAGCGGCCATAATTTGAATCAGCGTCTGGCGAAGGAACTCATTAAGATGGCCGAGCGTGCCGAGCGGAGCGCACAGCTTGGCACCGAGGCGCTTTTGGATATTCGCCGCATTCAGAAGATCCTTCCGCACCGTTACCCGTTTCTGCTGGTCGATAAGGTGATTGAGATCGAGAGCGGCAAGCGGATCAAGGGCATTAAGAATGTTACGTTTAACGAGCAGTTTTTCCAGGGCCATTTTCCCGGTACTCCCGTGATGCCCGGCGTTCTGATCGTGGAGGCGTTGGCCCAGGTATCGGGTCTTTTGTTTGCCCAGACCCTGGAGCATACGGGCAAATTGGCGGTTCTTCTTACCATGGATGGCGTTAAGATACGAAAAGCTGTGGTTCCCGGCGATCAGGTGATCCTGATCTCCGAGGCGGAAAAGGTTTACAGCCGGGCGGCGAAATGCAACTGCACGGCTTTGGTTGGTGATAAGATCGTGGCGGAGGCGCAGCTTAAATTCATGCTGGTCGACGACGAAACTATTTGAGGTTAATGATCCGGACGTATAATTTAAGATAGCAGGCACAAACAGGAGGTTCAAACAGAGAGCTTATGAGTGACAAAATACATCCCAGCGCGGTAATTGACGGGAGCGCACAATTAGGGGCCAATGTAGTCGTTGGTCCGCACTGTGTAATTGACGAAGGTGCGGTCATTGGCGACGATACGGTGCTCGATGCCAATGTGGTGATCGGCGAGAACGTAAAGCTTGGCAGGGGCAATAGGCTCTACGCCAACTGTGTGATAGGTCGTCAT
>DAOVVQ010000121.1 GCA_030637065.1 Planctomycetota bacterium | reverse complement strand
GGGTTTCATTTTTGCAACGAGGTCCCTGACGCTGGCGTCGGTGTCGATGTAAAGGAACGAGTTCTTGGGTTGAGAAGTCAAATGGTCAATAACCTTTCCTCTATCGGTTCGCAGCCTTTCCGCCGTTCAGATTTGTTCGTGGCCCTTTTGAGGGATTAATTTCGATTATCGGCAGATTTCGCCTGTCAGGATGATCGCAGGGGTATTATCACAGGTTCGGGGCGTAAGTCAAGCCCAGCGGCAAATTTATTGACAGAACGGCCTGTATGGGCTAAGATATGGCGATTGAAGGGTATGAGTGTTGGGATTGTGCGAATTGGCGGGATTGGCGTTGGCGGGCAAAGAGATCAGGATATTGGGCATTGAGACGAGCTGCGATGAGACGGCTGCGGCGGTTGTCGCTGATGGTCGGCGGATATTGTCGTCTGTGGTGGCGTCTCAGAACAAGCTGCATGAGCGGTTTGGCGGCGTGGTTCCGGAGATCGCTTCGCGGGCTCATATCGAGCGGATATATCCGGTGGTGGCGCAGGCGGTCGAGGAGGCGGGGGCGGACAGGGATTCGATAGATGCGATCGCGATCGCCAATCAGCCGGGGCTTGTGGTGGCTCTTATTGTGGGTGTGACGGCGGCGAAGGCCCTTGCTCTTGCGTGGGGCAAGCCGCTTGTCGCGGTCAATCATGTTCATGCACATCTTCAATCGGCGATGTTGGCTGAGGAGAGCCTTGACCTTCCGGCTGTGGCGCTGGTTGTTTCGGGCGGGCATACGAGTTTGTATGACTGCGAGTCGGCGCTCGAGCTTGAGTTGTTGGGCTCGACGATCGACGATGCAGCCGGTGAGGCGTTTGATAAGGTGGCGACGATATTGAATCTTCCGTATCCGGGCGGGCCGAGTATCGAGAAGGTCGCAAAGGATGGGGACCCTTCGGCGATAGATTTTCCGCGTTCGATGCTGGATCGCGATTCGCTTGATTTTTCGTTCAGCGGGATCAAGACGGCGGTTCTTTATTACTGCCGCGGTCAGAATATGAAGGGCGAGAACCGGGTCGCGTCGATGAGCGGTCAGGAGATCGCCGATATCGCGGCGTCTTTTCAGGCGGCGGTGATCGATGTTCTCACAGCTAAGACGCGGCGGGCGGCAGATAAGATCGGTGCGGCAACGGTGCTGTTAGGCGGCGGAGTGGCGGCGAATACGGCGCTGCGGGAGGCCTTAGGCCGGATGTGCGAAGAGTCGGGAAGAAAGCTGCTGGTGGCGCCCAGGCCATTGTGTACGGATAATGCGGTGATGGTCGCTTCGCTTGCTTATCATAAGTTCAGGGCGGGCCAGTTCGCGGACATGAACCTGGAGCCAAAGGCGCGGGCGTAAGCAAAGCCGGCGGCGGCAATGGAAGGATCAATCGATCCATAATAAGAGAAGAAATTTATGTATATGCAAAAACTCGGAACTCAAAAAAAATATTTACTTATCTTATTATTTCTTGTTGTAACAGCTACAGTTGTTGTAACAACTACATTCATAGCTAAAGAAGCAGTCACTAAAGATCTTTTGCTAATAGCTCCCACAATCTTATCTCCGTCTCCTTCCGGAGAAAAACTTGCATTTGAAATGTGGGAAAGAACCGACTCTACATTTACGGCAAGAATACAAATAATGAATATGGATGGGTCAAATTTGCAACAGATCACAGAAACTCCCGGGTTCCTTAACGGTCCGTTAGCCTGGTCATCCGATAGCAAAAAAATAGCTTTTGGCGTTGTTAACAATGAAACTAAGACCATGCATATCCATACAGTAGATGTCCAATCGTTTGAAGATAAAGAAGTAACAACCAGTGATCATAAAGATTCTACCGCGAAATGGTTGCCTGATGGAAACAAAATATGCTTTGTCAGAATGATGAAGAATATTCATTCAACACGCAAGAACGATCTACCAAAAGAACTGTTCGTTCTATCCAATCTCTGGCTGGCAAATATTGATAGTAATCAGGAAGAACAGTTGACAACTATTAATGAGGTCTATCCCCTTAGTTGGGATTGGGGACAAGAAGGTAAGAGAGTTTTTTTCCTGGTAAGAAGAGGAAATTTAACAGAGGTTTGGTCAGTGGATATTCAAACCAGGAAAGAAGAAAAACTTTATTCTCTAAAAGGTTGGGAAAAGGGTGCGCGTTTTCTAAGTTGTTCCCCAAATGGGGGGAATCTCCTTTTTTTCTGGCAGTCGTCGGATTTAGTTGAAGGCAATCTTTGGTTATTAAAAGCCGATGGTTCCGATGAGAAAGAGTTGTCCAGCAAAAGATGCGCACTGATGCCAACATGGATTACGGACAATCGCATCTTAACTATCGATGAAAAGGGTGGTATGTGGGATTTTGACATAGAGAGAGATCAGTACAAAAGATTAGGGTCGGAAGTTACAAGTAGACCACCTGTATGGGGCACTAAGACAAATAAAGTTTTCTTTGTGAAGGGTAGAACGATTTGGGCAATGGAAGCAGATGGTTCTAATCAACGGCGGATTTATCCAGAAATATTGTCTCCTTAACTTTTAGTCCTGTAGGGTGCGATATTTCGCACCAATGAACTAATACAATTGAAATTGGAAAAGGACGATGGCGAAAGACGCTGAGACATTGTACGGCGAAAGGCTGAAGCGATATACGACGGCGATGCGAAACGGCAAGCCCGACATGATACCGATCCGTCCTTTTGTGGCGGAGTTTACGGCGAAGTATGCCGGGTACAACTGTCAGCAGGTCACGCAGGATTATAACATGGCGTTCGAGGCGGCGGTTAAGTGTGCCGCTGACTTCGACTGGGACGCGGTGGTTGCCAATATGGTTTATGTCTGGGCGGGGATAACGCAGGCGGCTGGGCTTAAGTATTATGCCGTGCCGGGTGTCGATCTGGATGTCGATACGGGTTTTCAGTATCGCGAGCCTCCGGAGGGCAAGGCGTTTATGCAGCCGGACGAGTATGATGCGCTGATCGCGGACCCGACGGGTTTTCTGTTCAATGTTTGGCTGCCTCGGGTGAGCACAGACGCGGTGGCGCCCGGTGAGACGAACACATTTCGCAATAATATGTCGTTCCTTAAGGGCGGGATGGCGATGATGAACTATTTTACGGCGTTTGGTCCGCAGATTGCGAGGTTGAAGAATGAATGCGGGACGGTTTCCGCGATCGCGGGGATATTGAAGGCTCCGCTTGATATTCTGGGTGATAAGCTGCGGGGTTATATCGGTTTGTGTATGGATTTGTTAGAGCGGCCGGATAAGGTTTTGGCGGCGTGTGAGGCGCTGATGCCGCATTTGACGAGTGTCGCACTTTCCGGCGCCGACCCGGATAAGAACGTTCCCGTTGGGCTGTGGATGCATCGCGGATGTGTGCCGTTTGTTTCGCATGAGCATTTCGAGCGAATTTACTGGCCCACGCTAAAGCCGATCATCCAGGAGATCAATAAGGCCGGGCACCAGGTTTTGTTCTATGCCGAGGGCAACTGGAATCATCATCTCGATTCGTTTGCCGAACTGGCGGACGGGAGCATTGTCTATCATGTGGACAATGCCGATATCTTCGAGGTACACAAAAAGCTGGGAGATAAGTTCTGTTTGTCCGGTGGGGTGCCGAATTATCTGTTGGGCTACGGAACGGAAGATGAGGTTCGCCAGGTTTGCAGGAAGATCATTGACGGCGTGGCAAAGGACGGCGGGTATATCATGGACGCCAGCGCGATCGTTCAAAATGATGCGAAGGTCGAGAATATCCGGGCCATGACGGAGTTTACGCGGGAATATGGAGTGTACTGACGGCAGGTGATTTTGACAGGAGATAAGATGGCTAAGCAGGAAGAACAAAAGCGTCCGCCGGGCGTGTGTGTTCCGTGGCAGGAAAAGATGAAGGAGCTTGGCGAGATTCGAGGCGACGGGGAACTGGTCCGCAAGGTATGGAAAGACAACGATGCCCTCGGGTATATGTATATATGGCAGTGTCTGTTATCCTTCTGAGCGAAAGATAGCGGGAAAAGGATAAAATAACGGTGCCAGAAACGCTGTGCCGTGGTAGAATAGAAAAAATCAAAGATTAAAATGCAAAATGACAAAACAAAATTCAAAAATAAGTTTGTCGTCTGGGTGGCAGCGCGTTTGCGCAGCAAACCGATGGTCGAATGCACAGTGGTACCCACCATCGGTTTGGCTTCGCCAAACACGCTGCCACCCATTGAGTAATGTAGGGTGGGCCCTGGCCCACGCGGTTTTTTGTGCTGTAGTATTAAATTGCGGCGAGAAGAAATGTGTTTTGTTTAGGGATTTGTTATGAACGCTGAACGGTTAGCCCAATTGTTGGGTCAGGTTAAGGATGGGTCGGTCAATGTTGACGAGGCGATCGAGGAGCTTCGTCATCTTCCGTTCGAGGATTTGGGTTTTGCGCGGATCGATCATCATCGCGAGATCCGGTGCGGGTTTCCGGAGGTGATATTCTGTCCTGGCAAGACGACGGAGCAGATCGTCGAGATATTCGGTCGGCTGGCGACCAAGGGTAATAATGTTCTGGCCAGTCTGGCGGGGCAGGAGGTTTTTGACTCGCTGGCTGCAACGGGTAAGTATGACGGTCTGCGGTATGACAGCGTGGCTAAGATGGTCGTTCTGGAGCAGAAGGCGGCTGAGCCGTCTGCCGGTTTTATTGCGATCGTCACAGCGGGCACTTCGGATATGCCGATCGCTCAGCAGGCGAAGGTCACCGCTGAGGCGATGGGTCAGCGGACGAAGATGATCACCGATGCCGGTGTGGCGGGTATTCATCGGCTTTTGGGTCACGTCGATACGATGGAAATACTCCAGCAGGCCAACGTGGTGATCGTGATAGCCGGTATGGAAGGCGCCCTTGCAAGCGTCGTTGGCGGGCTGGTGGATTGCCCGGTGATAGCGGTTCCGACGAGCGTCGGTTATGGTGCGAGTTTTGACGGGCTCGCGGCGCTGCTGGCGATGCTCAATAGTTGTGCATCGGGGATCACTGTGGTCAATATCGATAATGGTTTCGGGGCGGCGTACGCGGCGAGCCTGATCAATCGCAAGATCACGCTGAGTGCGGGCGATAATGCAAAGGGCGGGCGATAATGCAGCAGATAAGTGAGATACCGAAGTTGGCGGCTCGGGCGGTGGATGCTCATAAGGGTTCGTTTGGCAAGGTGTGCATCGTCGGCGGCAGTGTCGGCTTTAGCGGAGCGGCGGCGATCGCGGGGCGATCAGCTCTTCGGTCGGGAGCGGGTCTGGTGCGGGTGGCGACGCCGAAAAGCGTGCTGCCGATTATTGCGGCGATCGAGCCTTGCTACACGACGATACCCCTGCCAGCCGATGCCGCCGGGCGGATGTCGCCCAAGGCGGTTAATGTCGTCCTTGACCAGATCGAGGATAACGATGTGATGGCCTTTGGCCCCGGCGCCGGCGTTGGTTCGGGCGTAAAGGACGCCCTAAATGCTCTGATCGAGCAGAAGGGTTTGCGGCTGGTGGTTGATGCCGATGGGCTAAACTGTCTTGCGAGGGCCGGCGACTGGGCGGGCAGGCGGGCCGCTTCGATGGTGCTTACGCCGCATCCCGGTGAGATGAAACGATTGTGGGCGGGTCTCTTTCGGGAGCCATTGCCTGCCAGCCGTGAAGAGCAGGCTGGGGCGCTTGCCGAAAGGAGCAATAGTGTTGTGGTGCTCAAGGGCGCAGGGACGGTGGTTGCCGATGGCGGGAGGGTTTATGTCAATACTACCGGCAATGCCGGGATGGCGACAGCCGGGTCGGGCGATGTTCTTACGGGGGTCATTGCCGCGTTGATCGCCCAGGGTCTTGGCGATTTCGATGCCGCGGTGTTGGGAGTTTATGTTCACGGTCTTGCCGGCGATATTGCGGCGAAGAAGATCGGGCAGGTCAGTTTGATGGCGACGGATATAACGGATAATCTTGGCGAGGCTTTTATTTCGATAGGTTAAATGATATGGGTGTGACGGAGTTTATAAGCGACAGGGCGATTTACAAACAGGTGCTGCTGGAACGTGTGCCCCAGGCGAAGAGTTTTCTCTGGATAGGCACGAGCGATCTTAAGGACCTGCACGTCGATAAGAATGGCAGGATGGTTCCGTTTTTGGAGGTGCTGTCGGACCTGGTGGGCCGTAATGTTTCGATCCGGCTGATCCATGCCAAGGAGCCGGGCGAGAATTTTCGTGAGGATTTTG
The DNA here is from genome assembly GCA_030637065.1 of Planctomycetota bacterium. Classification (GTDB taxonomy): domain Bacteria; phylum Planctomycetota; class Phycisphaerae; order Sedimentisphaerales; family Anaerohalosphaeraceae; genus DAOVVQ01. The sequence continues at coordinate 4,514 of DAOVVQ010000121.1, read as the reverse complement.
ACCGTTATCCGAATCTGATCGGCGGGATGGAGCGGATACTGTGTCCCCGTGTCCATTTTAAGTCGGTGGTTGTCGACGGCGAGTTTGCCTATATGGGCAGTGCGAATCTGACCGGTGCGGGGATGGGCGCCAAGGGCAAGACGAGGCGGAATTTCGAGAGCGGGATAATCACGACCGAGCAGGGCATGATTGAAAAAATTATGGAGCAGTTCGACGGTGTTTGGATGGGAAAACACTGCCGGATGTGCGGGAGAAAAAAATATTGTGCCGATTATAAGGATATGCTGTCGACGTAAAATTGCGACGGGGATATGCGTAAATCTTTTGCGATATTTGCTTAAAACGGGATAGTCGATTTTGGTTAGCTTTTTTGGAAGGGCAGGCGAATGACACATAGAGAGATCGAGCGGTATCGGCGGTGTCTGGTTGAGGTATTGCAGAGGGAAAAGTCGCCGCAGCGGACGGAGGCCTTGTATGCATTGGCCAAGGAGATTGGTGCCAGTACGGGCAAAAAACGCGATGGCGCCGGTGATATCGATGCTGTGGGGCTCATTGAGAATATTCACTATGCACTTCAGACGGCATCGATGGTTGATATGTGCCGGACGGCGGCGAGGAATTACTGGATCGCGTTTGTCGCGGCGCTGGTCGCTCTTGTAAGTGCGGCTGGGGCGTGGACGGCGGTTTATGTTAACATAATAGCCAAACTGAAGGGTCTGTATCCGTAACTGTCGTGTTGCGGGTATGGCGGCGGTGGGGAGCGGTGGTGCGGGGGCGCGAGCGATTTTTATTTGCATGCAAGTGGGGGTTTTTGTTATAATGGTTTTGTGGCCGGGGGAGTAGCACTACCGATAACCATGGGGATAACAGCGAAATTTTTCTAAACTTTTTTTGCTCAACGTCCGAAAATAACTGGTTTAGCAGTACAGGTTGTAACGAATTCTCGGTCGTTGAAAAAGTTTGCATAAAGAGGGGCTGTTGGATTTGCGTCTTTGTCCGGAATTCTTATATTTTATAAGTAATCGGGCGAATACTAAGGATGTATCCGGCAGCAAAGATGATAAACGGCAAACGAGGGAAGTTAAAATGGGCAAGAAAATCACAGCAGTGCACGTGACACACGAGGCGATCGGAAAGATAGGCGGAATTGGTGCGGTACTCGAAGGGCTTTTCACGAGCGAATCCTACGACAGGGAGATCGGACGCACGATCCTTATAAATCCACTCTTCAGCACCGAAGGCGGTCTTGATACTCGTCTTGGTGAGGGCGGGGAGGTTCTGTACTCGTCGCTCGACGGTCATGTCAAGTCGAATTACTTCGCAAGTTTTCGCAAGATCGAAGAGGCGTTTAATGTCAATATCGTCTACGGTCGGCGGACATTTGTCGACAGTCTCACGGGTGTCAAGAGTTCTCCCGAGGTTTTGCTGATCGATGTTACTCGTATCGAGGAAGGTCCGGTCAACGAGCTTAAGGCCAAGATGTTCCACGAGTTCGGGATTCGCAGTCATCTCTATGAGAATCTTTGGGAATACGAGCAGTGGGTCCGGCTCGGTCCTCCGGCGATAGCGGCCTTGAAGGCGTTAGGTGCGGCCGAGCGTGACGGCTCGACGATTATCATTTCGCATGAGTTTATGGGTATGCCGACGGCACTGGCGGGTATCGTCGATCCTTACGATTTCAAGACGGTTTTCTACGCGCACGAAGTTGCGCCCATGCGGCGGATCGTCGAGCGTCATTCCGGTCACGACACGATGTTTTATAATGTGCTCGAGCGTGCCGGCGAGAACGGTCAGAGTGTAACCGAGGTATTCGGCGACCAGAGTCACAACTTCAAGTACGCCCTGGTGGACGCGGCCAGGCACTGCGATAATATTCTTGCGGTGGGCGATTATGTCGTCAAGGAGCTTATGTTCATGGCTCCGGAGTTTCGCATGGCGGATATCGACCTTACTTACAACGGGATCCCCGCGCACAGGATCAGTCTTGCCGAGAAGTACGAGTCGAGGGACAGGCTTCGTCAGTACTGCGACAACCTGTTAGGCTATAAGCCGGACTTTATATTCACTCACGTTACGCGAATGACTCCGAGTAAGGGTTTGTGGCGCGATCTTCGCGTCCTGGAGCAAATGGATAAGGAGTTCAGGACGCAGGGCAGGACGGCGGTTCTTTTCGTGTTGAGTACGGAAGTGGGCCACCGTCGCCAGCGCGACATTCATAATATGGAGTCGGGTTACAACTGGCCCGTGGCGCATCGCGAGGGTATGCCGGATCTTTCCGGCGGCGAGGCCGGGTTCTATACCGGCGTCCAGGAGTTCAATGCCCGCAGCCGCAACATCAAGGTTGTCTATGTAAATCAGTTCGGTTTCAACCGCGATTGCTGCGGACACCGGATGCCGCATGATATGGAGTTCATGGATATTCGCAAGGGCAGCGATGTGGAGTTCGGCCAGAGTATTTATGAGCCTTTCGGGATCGCCCAGTTGGAGCCCTTGAGTTTCGGCGGGCTGTGCGTTGTTACCAATGTCTGCGGTTGTGCGGGTTTCGTCAACGCGGTAACTGACGGCGAATCGGTCAAGAATGTGATCATCGCCGACTATACGGACCTCAACGGCGACGGCTCGCACGATATCGAGGATATGATGCAGATCGATCGCGAGGCGCGCAACCGGATCGAGCAGCAGATCAGCTCGAAGGTCGCGCTGGAGATATGTGCCCGGCTGGGCAAGAATGACGAAGAGGTCGCCGGCATGATCGACAGCGGTTACGAACTTGCCTGCCATATGAGCTGGGAGACGGTGGCTAAGAACTATGTTCTCAAGAGCCTCGAAAAGGCGGCGCGAAAAGAGCATAGGAGTCAGTTGAAGAAAGGCGCCTGATGCAGATTTACGGGTGCCTGGTTTAAGCATCGATATCGCTGCATGCACTTTGCCCTGAGCCGACGGTGAAATCGGCTCGGGGTTTTTTTATGTCCCCAAACTAACCGTTTGTCCGCAAAACAAGAACCAGCAAGCAAAAACGGGGACTGGTAACGTTCTGCCAACTTGTCTCGCCGTAGCCTTGGCGAAGGTGGAAAGGCAGGTTGTACCTGTCCCCGCTTTTGCTCAAACCACGAAAAACCTTATGACCTAACAAACCCCAACAAAAGTCCGTAATCCCCCCGATCGGCAGCCATCAGCGAATCGATGTATGTTTTTCTGTCAATCCCGGACTTTATAAGATCAGCCTTGCCCCATGTAAACGCCGGCTTATCCAAAACATCTTCCAAAAGTATATCCGCTGCCAACCGGGCATGTCGGCCGTTGCCATTTGGGAACGGATGTATCGACACCAACCGATGATGAAACCGGGCCGCAATCTCATCGGCCGAATACGACTCGTTTTCAATCTGGCATTTAACATCATCACATAATTGCTTCAAATCGACTGGTATGTCGTACCACCGCCCCCCAATGTTCTTATCGCTTTGCCTGAACTTCCCAGCCCATTGCCACACATTGCAGAACATCTTTTTATGCAGCCGCTTCATGAAAGATTCGCTCAGAATATCTTTTGGCCTGCGCTGCTCTATCCATGCCAATGCCTCATTGATGTTGTCCTGTTCCCATCGGTCCAACTGAGCCCTCGTCGTAATATGAGTAGGTATAAGCCCCTCGATTTCATCAGGCTCCAGCGGTGTTGCACCTTCCGGATAGTCAAATTCCATCATTTCTCATCCCAAAGTGATCTTGGCATTGCATCGGTGATATCGCCGATCAGAATCTCCAGTGCCTTTTCCTTTTCCCTGTCGCTGAGTTCCTGATCCTCCAGCCGCATCATCTGGTCACTGCGAGCCATGCGCCTTCTTGCCACAGCCCTTGCCCGATTCCTCACCGTTTGTTCCAGGCTGTCCTTGGGCACAAGACCGTAGACGAATTCACAATCCAATGCCTCAGCCGCACTCCGTAGCGTCTTGAGCGTAACGCCTCCAAGCTTCTCATCCTGCTCCATACGGCTGACACGCTGCTTATTGACATTCAAACGCCCCGCAAGCTGCTCGCCAGTCATCCCAAGCGCATCACGGATTGCGCGCACCCACCCCTTCCGAGGAGGAACCACCGCTTTCAAAGGAGCAAACCGCTTCAAAGTCTCATCAAGCTGCTCCCGCGCAAGTTTTTTCTGTTTCGCATTCATAATACCACCTGACTACTTAAACAAAACCGCTGTCTACATATACATAGACTATATCGGCCAACCTGTCCATATAACTATAGACTAACCCAACAAATCTGTCCACATATTTATAGACAACCCCCAAAACAGCCGTGAAAAGGAAGATTATCGGACCATAAAACAAATTGATGAGCCCCGATCCAAAGGATCGGAAAGGGCTTCGAGCTCAGGGCAAGCTCTGAGCGAAGCCGAATGGAACTCGCCGCTATGAACGCTCGGAGGCGATAAGCCTGTTATCCCCGGAGTACCTTTTATCTGATGAGCGATGGCCCTTCCACACGGAACCACCGGATCACTAAGTCCT
>DAOVVQ010000071.1 GCA_030637065.1 Planctomycetota bacterium | reverse complement strand
GCCAGCACCCAGGCCATCGGCGAAGCCACCAGGCTGATCCGGCGCGGAGATGCCGAGGTGATGATCTCCGGCGGAACCCACAGCATGATCCACCCGCTGGGAGCCACCGGATTCAACCGCCTGACCGCCCTGAGCACCCGCAATGACGACCCGACGAAGGCCTCCAGACCGTTTGACCGCGATCGCGACGGCTTTGTGCTCTCCGAAGGGGCAGGGGTTCTTGTACTGGAAGAGTACGAGCACGCCAAAAAACGCGGCGCAAACATCTATTGCGAATTCTTAGGCTACGGAGCCACCGGTGACGGCTACCATATTACAGCGCCGATCCCCGACGGCAAAGGGGCCGCCGAGGCAATGAGGATCGCCCTGGCCGACTCGGACATCGATCCGGCAAAGGTCGATTACATCAACGCCCACGGCACCAGCACCGAGCTTAACGATATCGCGGAGAGTTGTGCGATAAAGGCGGTCTTCGGCGACCACGCCTACAATCTGGCTGTCAGCTCGACCAAGAGCTGCCTGGGGCATCTCTTAGGAGCAAGCGGGGCCGTGGAATTAATTGCCGCTATCAAGGCGATCGAGCAATCGGTGATTCCGCTGACGGCGAACCTCGAGAATGTCGACGAGCGGTGCGACCCGAAGATCGATTTCGTCCCCGGCCAGTCGCGTCAGGCAAAGGTCAATATCGCAATAAGTAATTCGCTCGGCTTTGGCGGCCACAATTGCTGCCTGGCGGTGGGCAAGATCTGATTGCAAAAGCGTTTTCGCTTAAGCCGCTTTATTTCACTAAAAATCGTTGATTTTCGATATTTGTGCGCTAAAATGGATGCCGAACGGAATTTGGCGGCGACAATCGCAGATATCAGCGGAGCGATGCAATGAACACATTCTGGGCCATAGTGCTCCTGACAGCAGGGCTGGCTATCCTGGTCAAGGGTGCCGACCTTCTGGTTGACGGCGCCGTCGCTCTGGCTCAGCGGCTTGGCGTCAGTCCGCTGATCATCGGGCTGACCATTGTCTCGATGGGGACATCGGCTCCGGAGGTGGCAACGAGCATCACCTTTGCGGCACGCAATTTGGGCAATACCGCGATAGGCAATGTTTACGGCTCCAATATCGCCAATCTGGCCCTCGTTGGCGGGATATGCGCGATGATCCGCCCGATCCGGGTCCGGCTTAGCGTCGTACGGCGAGAACTCCCCGTAATGCTGATCGTCGTGCTGCTGTTATTACCGATCTTGTCCAACTTACACCTCAGCCGGATCGAGGGAGCGACGCTTTTGGGGCTATTCGGCGTGCTGCTGGCTCTTACGGTGTTTATAGGGCTCCGTGAGGGCAGGGCAAAGCCCGCAGAGGTCGCCGAGGCACGCGAGCACATCGGCGAAAAGGTTCGTCATCCCGAAAAACCCGCCTGGTATAGCCTGGTCTTGATCGTGATCGGTCTCGGCGGACTTGCATTGGGAGCGGACCTGGCCATCCGCGGAGGCGTTTTCATCGGCGAAAAAATTGGGCTAAGCAAAACCGTCATCGGCCTTACGATATTCGCCGTTGGCACCTCACTGCCGGAACTTATGACGTGCATGGTCGCGGCGTTTAAGGGCCATGACGACCTCTCCGTAGGGACGCTGGTCGGGTCGAATATCTTCAACGCCCTGCTCGCTCTCGGCTGTGCCGGCCTGATCAGACCGTTTGACGTCGAACCCCGGCTCGTCGGCGTCGATTACTGGGTGATGATCGTAATAAGCGCCGCCTTCATGCTGACCGCAATGATATACAATCGCATCGGGAGAAAAATCGGTCTGGTCCTCGCCCTGTCCTACGCCGCATATATCGTGTATCTGTTTGCCGTTACTCCCAATGTGTAAGCAGCTTAGCCAAACAGCAGCGACTCGGTAAATACCGCCTGAAAATCCGCCCGCCCGGCTGTCTCGACATATTCGATCCTGCCGACCAGGTCCGCCGTCAACTGCCTGCATTCGTGGCTCAGCAGGACCATTTCTGCGCCGATAGCAGCGGCATTGCCCACAAAATGCACCTTTTCCGGCTCGACGCGGGGCAAAAGACCGATCCTAAGGGCGCTTTCGCGGCGGATATAGTTACCAAACCCCCCTGCCAGCAGGACCTGCCTGATATCGCTATCAGCAATACCGATCTTACGCTGGAGCAGCTTTATCCCCGCTCCGATGGCGGCGATGGCAAGCTGGGCCTCGCGGATGTCCCTCTGTGTGAGTATCACCGGCGGGCAGCTTTCACCGTTATGGGCCAGGACAAAGGCCCCCTGCCCGTCAACCTGCGTAACCCTGGCCAGGATAGCGTCGGAAGCAGTACCCTCCAATTTGGCCCGGCTGCGAAACCGCCCGCTGCTCTCGATAACCCCCAGGTCCAGCAGCACCGCGACAGCGTCAATAAGCCCACTACCGCAGATCGAGCGAGCCACAGCCGCTTTCGATCCGGAAATTACGTCTATATCGATGTCATCGCCGTTTAAGACGACCGCCTCGATAGCACCCTCGACGGCGCGGGAGCCCTGGCTTATCCTGCCGCCCTCGAACGCCGGGCCCGCGGCACAACTGGCGGCATACATCTTTTCGCCGGTCCCGAGGATGATCTCGCCGTTGGTACCGATATCGACGACGAGAGTCATCTCCTCTGCGCTGTCCATCCCCACCGCCAGGGCCACCGCCGTGGTATCGGACCCGACGAAACCGGCGATATTTTCGATGGTGCGTACATTGCCCGCTGGGTTGATATTAAGCCCCATCGCCGCGGCGCTGCGGTCGTGGGCCTCGGTCGAATGGGCCTGATACGGGGCTATGCCGAGCTGCTTTACGGGCAGCTTCAAAAAAAGGTGATTCATCGTGGTATTGCCAGCGGCGACAATCTCGTAGATATCGGCAGCGTCAATTCCGACCTGCCCGCATACCTGCCCGATAAGGCCGTTAATGCACTCGATTATCCGGCTGTTGAGTTCAGCGAGCCCATCTTCCGTCTCAGCATAGGCGATACGGCTGATGACGTCGTCGCCGCAGATATTTTGCGGATTCAGGACCCCTGCTGTGGCCATACACGTGCCATCGGACATGTCAATCAGCCTGGCGACCACCGTTGTCGTGCCAATATCCAGAGCGACCCCGTAGAGGCTGTCTGTCGTATCGCCAGCGGCGACGCTGATCTGGTGGTCGATGCCGTGCTGGAGTATCTGCTGGGCGAAAAACCCGGAATCCGGCTCGACCGTAACCGTAATATCGCCGGCGATCCGATGCTGGCAGGCCATCACCCGGCGGCCCGTCCCCTCCGGGCCGACAAGCGTGACAGCGCACTTTCCGCACGTACCCTGCCCGCCGCAAACTGTATTGAGGATGATACCGACCTGGCCGGCGGCTTCCAAAACGGTAGCGCCGGCATGAATGGAAATAGTCTTACCGTCCGGATTAAAGGTTACATTACAGTGCTTCATTGGCTGCCCGGCGTCTCACGAGGAGACTGCCTCGGCCAAAAACCCCCAACCGAGGCGGAAATTGGTGTTTTCGCCCAGGAGCCGTCTTAGCTGATCTTATGTCTGACTTTCCAGCGGGCGCGTCTCTTTTTGCTCCCAATCTTACGTCTGCGTCTTGGCTTTGCCATTAAATTCTCCAGCGAACAATATTCTATCAACTACAAAAACACTTTCCACGCCAGTGATAATATATGGTATCATAAGCAAATGCAAGAAAAGATTCTTTTTTTTTATCAGATTTAGGGCAAAAAAATGATTCAGTGCAGCGATTGTGAGTATTACGAGATGGACGATTCGGGCAGGCGGATCTTCAAATGCGACCCCTTTGCGACGATTAAAGAGCCTGAATGCCTTGCAAAATGGCAGCTTTTGCGGCTTGATATGCTCGTAGCCGGCCATCAGCGGATGACGAATTGGCAGGAAAAAATGTCGCCTATGCAAGACAAGATTTTCAAGTATATCCGGCGAGAACTCGATGACATAGAGGAAGCCGACCAATGGAAGCAGGACGATAACGACGAGGAAGGTCCGATATAGTTTCGGATCGCGGTTTTTTTTCGCCCCTGAGCCCGAAATCAAGCAGTCGCCACGGACAGGCGAAAAAGGGTTTTTTGCAATGATTTTTGGGATTATTTTCGTAATTTTCAGCAATAAAGCATTTTCACAATACGTCTGAGAACATGACAAGTAGCTGGTATGGACGAAAGCGACAAGCTAAATGAGATTGTTGCCGGCTGTAAGCGAGGCGACAGCGAGGCGTTCAGCCAACTGCTGGATATGTACGCGGGCCGTTGTTTTGGCTATTTTTACAGGCTAAGCGGCAAGAGAGAAGTCAGCAACGACCTGCTCAGTACGCTCTTTATAAAACTGGTGGAAAAGTTCGGCTCCTTTAAGGGCGGCTCTTTTAACAGTTGGCTGTTTACGATCGCATCGAATATTTTTTACGATTATTTGCGGCATCAGCAGCGTCAAAAGAGGCTCATTGACGGCAAAACTGCGGCGATCAGGTCAAAGACGCCGCCGACAAGAGCCGATATAGCAATGTCCGATACACTGCAAATGCAGCTTGAGAAGCTGGATAAGGACACCGCAGAGCTGCTGATCATGAGGTTCTACGGCCAGTTTACCTTCAAGGAGCTTAGCAAGATGCGAGACGAGCCGATCGGAACGACGCTGTCGAAGGTCCACCGAGGGCTAAAAAAACTTCGCGGACTGATGGAGGCCGAGAAAGCAAAGGAATAAGTAGTAGCCAGGGAAGCAGGCAGGAATCCGCCAAAGGCGGATGCTATTTTATGCTGGATTCCCGCCTTCGCGGGAATGACAAAACGCATGTGACACATGGTTAAAGTGTTACGATTTGTGGCGATTCACGGATTGATGAAACCAGGTAATGTGGAGATTTGTAATGGATAAGAATACTGAAAATTTGACTGAACTGGTGACAAGGTTCTACGATGAGCCCGAAATCGCCCAGGTTGTCGACGAGATCGCAGCCGGTGACGAGCTTTTGGGCCGCTGCCGGGCCCCTGAGCCTGATAGCGGCCTTATCGCTGCCATCAAGGGGCAGATCAATGCCCGGCTGATGCTCCGCGAGAGACGCATCTTTCATCCCATCATTCAGCGTGTTGCCGTCGCAGCCTGCCTGATGATAATCGCCCTGATCGGCATGAAATTGCTCACGCCGACCCAACCCGTCGCGCCTGGGCCGGCGATGGCAGCGCTAAACCGGATATGGGCCGATGACTCCGACCCGCTCAGCGAAGGCGACATGCAATTTGCACTCCTGACAGCGGAAGTCGACGAGATCGACGACAGTATACTTCGCATACGGATGGACGAATGGGAAACCGACAGCGAATCAGCCGTCAGCGAACTGGAGATGGAAATCGCGGACATTAATACTGACTTTTGGAAAGGATAGCGGTATGAGATCGGCAACAAAATTCGGCACATATATGCTGATCTTGTGTGCTTTAGGTTTGGCGATCGGCGCAGCTTTGCGGCCCGGACCGGCCACAGCCACGGCAGCCGAAGATAAAACGGACATCTGGTCGGAGAAGCCCGGTGGAACAGGACAGATCGTTCAGCTAACCGACCTGCGGATCGACCAGATACTCACCCAGCTTGACAAGCAGGACCCCAAGAGAGCTGAGGAGCTAAAGCAGCTTCGCAAGGACAACCCCAGATTGTTTCGCACGAAGATATCGCAGGCCGCCCATGAATTAGCGCTAAAATCTGCTGGGGCTGGGGCGAAAAAGCCGGAAGGATCGGCCTCTGGAGCCAAAAGCCCCACTGGCGCCGGACGCTGGCGCGAGCATATTCAGAAGAGACACGAAGAAATGCTCCTGTGGCTCGAAGAAAACTACCCCCAAGAGGCCAAGAAGCTCACGGCCCTGCGGGAAAAGAATCCGGAGATGTATACCCGCCGTTTTAACGCCGCTCGCCAGGTCTATGACCCCATCAGGACCGCCCAGGAAAACAACCCCGAATTAGCTGAGGTGCTAAAGGCCGATCTGGAGCTTCTGCGTCATCGCGATGAACTGCTCAAGTCGCTGGAAAAGGCCCCGGAGTCCAAACGCAAAAAACTCAGGGTGCAGTTGGCAGAGGTTGTCGCCGACAGATTCGACCTGATCATCCACAAAAAGCAACTTCGCTATGACGAGCTGAGCAGCCGCATCGAGGAGATGCAAAAGAAGGTGCGAGCGCAAAGAGCCGAACTGAACACGCTTAAGCAAGGCAAGGACAAGGCCATCGACGCCAGGATCGCCGAACTGACCGGTCAAAGCGAAAAGATAACCTGGAAATGAATTAAAGGTACCAGGTACCTTTATTTCCCGATATAAACAATGGACAATAGGGGTGACTTACCTGCCGCGTTCTTGTTGTTCGCGTTGTGTCGCTTCACGGAGCATTTTCTTTTCTTTTCGCGACAGGCTGGCGATCCCATGATTGTGGACCTTGTCAAGTATCCGGTCGACCTCAGCCTGAAAATTGCGTTCCCGATTGATCTTGCTCTCCCACTGCACAGTCCGCGACTTCGTCTGGACGCCTTTACTCAACCTCGGCCAAAGCACATAAACAGCACCAGCAGCCATACCGGCAAGATGCACCGCCTGGCCACCGGCATTGTCGCCCTGGAAAAAGAAAGCAACACTTGCACATGCGGCTATTACGGCTAAAAGCCACATCTGCATAGGAAAGACAAACATCACGACAATCTGCCGATATGGAAAGATTAATGCAACCGCAGCGACAACTGCCAGAATTGCCCCTGACGCGCCCACTAAAGTTCCAACGCCAAGAATTCCCATCCAGACCAGCAACGGATATACAAGGCCCCCGACTGCTCCACAGGCGAGATAAAAAATGAGGAACCTCTTGCTTCCCCACAACTGCTCGAGCGTCGGTCCGAAATTGAATAACCAGAGCATATTAATAAACAGGTGCCAAAAGCCGCCATGAAGAAACTGATACGTCACCATACGCCAGATTTGCACGGACAGGCCCAGACTGGCAGGATATACGCAAAATGAGGCGTATAAGAACTTCCCCAAAGGAGGTATCATGACAGAAACGAGGAATACCCCGCCGTTGATCAGCAGCAGCCACATGACAATCGGTGGCACCGACGGCATTGCTAACCGCATCTGCGGTCTGTGGGAGCCGCCGTAGTTGTCGTGGCTGTAGTCTCTGTCGTATATGCCCATAATGGTCTCTGCCTTTTTTGCAGTTACTGCGAATATAAGTGTTTTTCGGCGATATTTGCCTTTGTGTTGCCTTTTTTCGCCCGGATTCTGGTAATTATTTAGCTACGCGGCGACCTCGCGATGTCTTATAATAGCAGAAAGTGCGGTTTTGGTTCAACTGGAAAATGGATTTATGGCGGAATTTAGCTTTATTGACGAGGAGCTTTGCGGACTTGAGCGTTCGGATATGTTGCGCAGGCTGAGGTGTATCGAGTCGATTCGGGGCCCAGCGGTCCGGCTGACGGGTGACGCGGGCGAAAAGATCCTTTTTTGCAGCAACAATTATCTCAACATCGCCGGCGACGCAAAGGTCGCAGAGGCGGTAATCGACGCCGTTCGCCGATACGGCTACGGGGCTGGGGCCTCGCGTCTGATATGCGGGACGATGCAGGGTCATGCGGAGGTCGAGCAGAGGTTCGCTGAATTTTTCTCTGCGGAGTCGGCGCTTCTGTTCAATTCCGGCTGGACGGCGAATCAGGCGGTGCTGACTACGATACCGCAGGAAGGCGACCTTGTGCTGTTAGATAAGCTCGACCACGCCTCGGTCATCGACGCAGCCATGGCCGGAAAGGCGACATTCAGAACGTATCGGCGAAATGACCCCGCCAAACTGGAAAAACTGCTCGCAGATAGCCGCTTCGAACGCAAATTCATCGTCACCGAAAGCGTCTTTTCCATGGACGGCGACAGGGCCGATCTGACCCGGCTCGTCGAGTTGAAAAAGAAGCACTCAGCGATATTGATCGTCGACGAGGCCCACGCAGCCGGTTGTCTGGGTGATAGCGGAGCCGGGCTCGCCGACGAGCTTGGATTGCTCGATGACGTCGATATCGTCGTTGCGCCGCTGGGCAAGGCCTTCGGCGCGACAGGCGCGATCGTCGCCGCAGCAAAAAACGTAACCGATTACCTGATAAACAAGGCCAGGGGTTTTATTTACACCACCGCGCCGTCGCCGGTAAATTGTGCGGCATTGCTGGCGGCACTTGAGATCGTAATATCCGAGCCCCAAAGAAGGCAGTCGCTGGCAGCCAATTGCGAATACCTGAGAACCCGCCTCAATGCCCTCGGCCTCGATACCGCTTCGAGCACAAGCCATATCATCCCCGTAATAATCGGCGACAGCGGCAAAACCTTAGCTGTATCGTCGCATCTTTACAAAAGAGGCTATTTCGCGGCAGCCATCCGCCCCCCTACCGTCGCCGCCGGAACAGCAAGACTAAGGATCTCCGTACAGGCAGAGCACACAAAGGTCCATCTCGACGGACTCGCCAACGCGTTAAGTGAAGCAATGAGGATATCGGCACACCGCCAGCCTTAGCTCAGTGGATAACTTGTTACCCATACAGCCCGCAGCAAGAGTGGCAGCGTGTTTGCGCAGCAAACCGATGGGCGTATACACACCGACACCCACCATCGGTTTGGCTTCGCCAAACACGCTGCCACCCTACGGTGATCACTGTGCAAGAGGTTATCTGCCGGTCAGTTTGCGGGTATGTCCGGTTTTTGCGGAGGGTTTGCCGTTTCGGACGGTGGTTCCGGGTTGGGCGTTGCCGGTGGCGCGGCACTGTTATACGGTGAAGGCGGCTCTCTGGACGGTTCTGTGTCTCTGGAGGGTTCCGGTTCTCTGGGCAGGCCTCTGGGGCCTGAGAGGAGAGCGGGTTTGCGGCTGAACAGGACGACCATGAGTATCAGCCCTGTGATCGCAAGGTAAATGCCGATATTCTGCGAGATGGTCCATCCATCGTGAATAGCCCACCAGGCATGTTCGTAGGGGTTGTCGTCGCGCAGCGATTCCAGCGCAAAGCGCGTCAGGCCGTAAAGGATCAGCAGCAGGCCCAGAGTCGTGCCCGGATATATTTTAGCGAACTTTCGCCAGAACAGATAAAACACCATGCACAAAAACAGGGCGTTGGCAGACGAGTATAACTGCGTCGGATGGACGGGCAGGCATTGGTATTTGCCTTCGCTGACTTCGTATGCCTGCCGCTCGGTGAGCAGGCCGGGCGGTTTTAAGTAGGCATTATATTTTCCCGCCTCGTCGGCAGCATACCAGGTCTGGCCGCCCTCGCCGGAGAAGCCAAAGTATTCGGCTGGCAGTTCGACCCGCGGTTCAGGGCGGTTCCTGGCAAAATCGGGGTAGATCTGGCTCCGATACGGGTCAGAGCCGTAGGGAAACTGCACGCCCCAGGAGACGTCGGTCGGTTTTCCGAAGCAGCATCCCCTCCCCATAAAGCACCCTAACCGCCCGAACGCCAGGGCAAGCATGAGCCCCACAGCCAGCAGGTCCATATATCGCTTCACGGAGAGCTTTTGGCGGATAAGGTAGATTATCACGAGGACTATGCCGCAGAGAAAGCCGCCCAAAAATTCCAGCCCCCCGCGCCAAACGGCAAAGACCGACCACCACGGATCACCGCGAAAGAGGTCGAAGTGGTGCCACACATAGAATATCCTGGCGCCGACGACACCGGAGATGAGCGAGTAGAGGGCGACATTTGTAATATGGTCCGGGTTCTCACCAAGGGTCACGGCCAACCGCCTCACGAGAAAGACGGCGGACAGGAAACCGGTTACCATCAGCACGCCATAGACGTTGAAGGATGTGTTGATCACCGGTATCTGGAAAAGCTCGGGAAACATTGGCGTTTTCTTACAAAACCTGTTTTATTCCATTATTCTCATCGGCGACGATGACTTTGGGCTTGATCTCCGCCAGTTCCTCCGGCGTATAGTGGCCAAAGTTGATAATGATTACGATGTCGCCGGGGCTGAACATCCTCGCTGCCGCCCCCAGAACCTCGATCTTGCCGCTTCCCGCGGGCGCTGAGACAACATAAGTCTCGGCTCGCTGGCCGTTGGTGACGTTAGCTAAAAGAACGGCTTCGTACGGTACGACTCCCACAGCGGCCAGCAGGTCGGAATCTACGGCGATACTGCCGGGGTAATCGACGCTGGCTGCGGTTACCGTGGCCCTGTGAATCTTGCTTTTTAGTGCTTTAATGAGCATTTTACGTTTCCTTGTTCGGTTTCGTTTACATTCTATAGGGACCTTTGGAAAACTATGGCACCCTTGCTATGGTCGTTGTTTTTGTTCCAAAAACAAACCTGGCATTGGGATATACCCTGTTTTTCAGGGAACCCTTTATTATATATCGTCCGGTTTGTTCAAGTCCACTATTATATTATCGATCAGCCGCGTAGCGCCGACCATGACAGCTACGGCGACGAGGGCAGTTTGGTCGATCGTCTCGATATTCTTGAGATTTTCCGCATCGACAATACTGACATAGTCCGGGACGATACGCGGACTTTGACCGAGAACCTTCTGCATCGCCCCGATCAACTCGGGGCAACTTCGACAGCCGCCATCGATCATCCGGCGGCACTCCTGCAGGGCCGCGTAGAGCAGCAACGCGTCCTTTCTTTCTTCGGGACTTAGATACTGGTTCCGGCTGCTGATCGCCAAGCCATCGGGCTGGCGAACCGTCGGGCAAACGACTATCTTCAGTGGGATATTCAGGTCCGCGACCATGCGATCGATAACGATGACCTGCTGGGCGTCCTTTTGGCCGAAAAAGGCGATATCAGCCCTGATAATATTGAACAGCTTGGCACAAACAGTAGTAACCCCGCGAAAATGCCCCTGCCGGGATTCTCCGCAGAGGCCCTCTGTGAGTCCTTCTACGTTTACCCATGTCATCGGTTCGTCGGGGTACATCTGATCCGGATCGGGGGCGAAGACCACATCGACACCCGCCAGGCGGCACATCTCGCTGGCGCGCTCGAGGTCTCGCGGATATTTGCCCAGGTCCTCGCCGGCGCCAAACTGCGTTGGGTTGACGAATATGGTTACGACTATAAAATCACACGCCTGCCCCGCCGCCTGGATAAGGGACATGTGCCCGGCGTGCAGTGCCCCCATGGTCGGCACCAGAGCGACCTTCCGGCCATCATAGCGGACCTGGCCAATAACCCGGCGGGCTTCGTCTATAGTCTTAATTAGCTGCATATATAACTTTTCACCTCGTCCGCCAGTATCTGCATGTCCCCGTCATCCATGCAGTTAAATTGTGCGGCATCTAACGTGATCAGCGGCGATTTGGGCCATTGCTCGAAGAGGCGGTCGTAATCGCCTGCGAAATTCTCGAGGGTCGATAGCTCGATCTGCTGTTCGTAGGGCCTGTTTCGTTTGTGGATCCGCTCCAGGCAGGCCTGTGGCGAGTCGCTGAGATATATTACCAGCACCGGCCCTGCCACCCGGCCTTGAGCGCTGTGGTGGCTGGTGCCATACTCGGCCAATTGCATCGGATTCAGCGTCCGCCGGGCGTATATCATCTCCTTGTCGAAGATATAATCGCTGACAACCGGCTCAGCGAGCGCAAGGCTGCCGGGGCCTAATTGCTCGAGTCTGCTGTTGAGGAAGAACATCTGGGAATCAAGGGCAAGGTCCTCTTTTCCGGCGTAGACCTTCGCAATGAAGGGGTTGCTGTCGTAGGCCTCGGCGAGCATCTCACAGCCGAGTTTCTCTGCAAGATTCGCCGCCAGGGTCGTCTTGCCCACGCCGATTATCCCCGCAACGCATATAAGCTGGGCCCGCGAAGGGTCGAAGACAAAATCGTTGCCGCCAAGGCGTTTTGCAAGCTCGAACATCGTTCTTTTCAGGATCGGATGGACGAGATTGCCGTCGAGTTCGCACATACCGGTCAGGACGAACGAACGGAGATGCATCTGGCTGTGCGGCACTATGAGGTCAGGCTGATCTACGACCTCGTCTCCATACAACAGCAAATCCAGGTCGATGGTCCGCGAATCCCATTTTTCTCCGTTGCGGATCCTCCCCAACGAATCCTCGATCGCCGCCATACGCTCAAAAAGCCTGCCTGGCGAAAGGCGTGTCTGGATCCTCGCGACAGCGTTGATGTAGTCGGGCTGATCTTTTGCGTCGAGCGGAGCGGTCTGGACCTGCTTGGTCATGGCATCGACGCTTACACCTCCTATGCCGTCAAGCTCGTTCAGCGCCCGGTTGATAAAGCCGCCGCGGTCGCCGAGGTTGCTGCCCAGGCCGATGTAGGCCGTTGTAAGCTGTTGACTGCCTTTCGGCATTTACGCGTCCTTTCGCATGACGTTTCCGTCGGATCAGATTTTCGCGAGGCGATCCATCGCTTCGGCTACTTTTTTCGGGTCGTTAAATGCGCTAAGGCGAAAGTATCCTTCGCCAGCGGCGCCAAATCCGGCGCCCGGCGTCCCGACCACGTTGGCCTTTTCCAGCAGCAGGTCGAAAAACTTCCACGAATCGACCCCGTCCGGAGTCCTGAGCCATATATAGGGGGCGTTTATACCGCCGTAAACGGTGTAACCGAGCTTTTCAAGCGAATTTCGCATCGCTGCGGCGTTGGACATATACAGGTCGATGGTCTGCTGGATCTGCCTTTTGCCGTCAGCGGAATATACGGCTGCGGCGCCGACCTGGGTGATATAGCTTACACCGTTGAATTTGGTACACTGGCGACGGTTCCAAAGCGCGTTGACGTCTGCAACGCTGCCATCGGCGTTATAGGCCTTGAGTTCTTTAGGCACGACGGTGTATCCGAAGCGGACGCCGGTAAAGCCGGCTGTCTTGGAAAAGCTGCGAAACTCGACGGCAACCTCCTTCGCCCCCTCAATCTCGTATATCGAGTGCGGCAGATCCGCATCCGAAATAAAGGCCTCGTAAGCGGCGTCGAAGAGTATTATCGCCTTGCGGCGGCGGGCATAATCGACCCACTTTTTGAGCTGCTCTTTGGTAGCAACCGCACCGGTGGGATTATTGGGAAAGCACAGATAGATCATATCGACATCCTGATCCGGCAGATCGGGCACAAACCCATTCTCAGCCGTACACGGCATGTAAACGATGCCCTCATAGCCCCCTGAGCCAACGCCAACGCCCGTCCTGCCCGCCATGACATTGGTATCGACATAAACGGGATAGACCGGGTCGGTTACGGCGACGATATTGCCTAATGCGAATATCTCCTGGAAGTTGCCCGTGTCGCACTTGGCTCCGTCACTGGCAAACACCTCGCTTATATCCAGGTCAACGCCGCGCGATCGAAAGTCGTTTTCGACAATGGCGTTTCTTAAAAACTCGTAGCCGACGCCGTCGCCGTCGTATCCGCGAAAGGACTCCGCCCGCGACATTTCGTCGACGGCATTGTGCATGGCCTCTATCACCGCCGGCGCAAGGGGTTCGGTAACATCGCCGATACCGAGTTTGATAATCGCCGCATCGGGATTGGCCGCGGCAAATGCACGGACTCTCCGTCCGATCTCCGGGAACAGGTACCCAGCCTGAAGTTTGAGATAATTTTCATTTACGTTAATCATACTTTGTCTGCCTTTTTGCACTAACTCATTGTTGCCACCCGATTTACGCCAGCCGGCGCCGGATCGCCTGTTGCCAAAACCACCATATTATTGCCAATGGGCCCCTGCGTCAATCTTTTGCTGAAAAACGGTGTTTATCGAACCTGGTGGAATAATTTGGCCTAACCGGACTGAAGATGCCGCAAAAACCGGATGCCGAACGGCTGTCGCCTACCCAACTTCATAGTGATGAGGCAATGATTATCGGCCCATGCCACTGCCAGCGAGTCTTTTGCTCCTATTTCCAATTTGGAAACCATGATCGGCCATATTTACATGAAAAGCGGCCCCTGGTTTGCCGAAATACCCGACTCAACTGCTTAAAGCAATCAGAAAATTCCTCCCACAGCGACGGGTGGGCTCCATGTGGATTGATTGATAAATTGGGTGGCACCTTTTTGCGTTTTTTGCAAAAGGGTGTGGCTGGGACGTAAAAACTGGCAGGTGTATCAGGTTTGATGTGAGGAGTTTGGCTGGGGTTTGAAAAACACCCTTTTGCGAGCAAAAGGGTGCCACCCAACGCCGTGTACTAATACTCCACTCGCCGCGGCGAAGCGCATCGCAGCCGGGCGGATTACGCGGATCCTCGCGGATTATAGGGTGATTAAGCCAGCGTGAATCTGTTTCGAGTTGGTTGGGTGTTTAGTTGCAGGGCTAAAGCCCTTTTTGGGTTTGGGCTGTGGCGGGTCTCCGCTCT
>DAOVVQ010000215.1 GCA_030637065.1 Planctomycetota bacterium | reverse complement strand
TCGGGGCAGAACTGGGTACAAACCGATAAGATAGGTTACTGAACGTACCGATGAAATGGTTGGATGACAGATGGGTTTTCTGTAAATAAGTTGGGGCAGGTAAGCTAAAGCCTACCTGCCCCGGATACATTTCCAACATGTTAGAAACTAATCCACCCTCGGACCAGTTCTACTTGCCTGCGTGGTTTAGCACGCAACTCCTGCTCTTTCTGACGCGGGTGAATGACACTCTGATGAGGTGATATGCTTGATCTGCAAGCCAGTTTAGACAAATCAGTCCTGCCACGGCTGGGCTTGAAAACGCCACAGACCACTTCACCGCCATTCGGATCTTAAAGAACACCGCGCCGGTACGAGCCGGCACTGATATTTTGCCTGCCCTCCTCCTTTTACGAAACAAAAGGGAGACAGCCGACCCGCTCACTACTTCGCCGCGAGGTGTATTCTGCAGCAGGTTAAACAGAAGCCACCTTACAAAGCGGTTTGTGCCCACAACAAGCAGGCACTACACACACATTCGCTTCGGTTTGGCACTCTACGCAAGCGCCGTAGAAGCATTGTTCGAACCACTATAAAAAAGCGATTCTGCGACTTGATCGACCTCGGAAACCGCGAAGGGCCAGTAAATGCACACACCTTTGCCGGGCCGAATAAAGCCGTTTTGAGTTGACGCCCAAGGGCGTTTTTTCGCGTGGACCCTCCTCCACACCGAAAATCACAACTCCTCGTATGGTAGTATACAACACTTGCCAGAAAAAAATCAAGTCTTTTTTTATTTATTTATTTTTAAAATGCGTGTTTTTCGGCCTTTAGGGGGTTTTTTGTGTTCCGAATGGGATTCGGTGGAAGGATGACGCAGATGTCCTGTATCCGCTTTGCTCTTATGCGAGCGAGCCGCTGCGTTCGCAGGCCTGACAGCTATCCCAGGGTGGCGCTTCGCTTACCCTGGGCTGAACTTAACAGCCCCCGTTCGGCTTCGCTCAGGGCAGGCTCTTCGGGGCAGAACTGGGTAAAAAAAGGGGCATCGAGTCTACTTTTGGCGAACTCAATGCCCCTTTTATGCAGCGTTGTTGTATCAGTTTTTATTTTGTGGAGAATTTGTGGACTATTTTGTGGGTGTATTTTTCTCCTGGGCGCAGTACGACCGAGGGGAAGGCCGGCTGATTCGGCGAATCGGGATAATGCTGGGTTTCGAGGCAGAATGCGTTGTTTTTGAGATATTCAGCTCCTTTGCCCTTTTGGGTTCCGTCGAGGAAGTTTCCGGCGTAGAACTGGATGGCTGGCTCGGTGGTGGAGATTTCCATGACGCGACCGGTTTTGGGGTCGTATGCCCTTGCGGCGAGTGCCAGGGAGCCGTCTGTGTTGTTTAGCACCCAGTTATGGTCATAGCCGCCGTCGACCTGTGCTATGCGGTCGCCGATGGGTGTTGGCGAGGTGAAATCCATCGGCGTGCCGGCAACCGGTGCGATCTCGCCGGTCGGGATCAGGCCGGAATCGACGGGTGTGTAGTTGTCGGCTGTCAGTGTTAGTTCGTGATCGAGGATTTCGCCGGAATCGTGGCCGCCGAGGTTGAAATAGCTGTGGTGCGTCAGGTTGATGACCGTTGCCTTGTCCGTGGTGGCCTCGTAATCGATGACCAGCTCGTTATCGTCGGTGAGGGTGTAGACGACCGTACAGGAGAGATTGCCGGGGTAGCCTTCCTCGCCGTCTTTGCTGAGGTAGGTTAGTTTCAGTGCGACGCCGTCGTCGAGATCGGATGACTCTGCGTCCCAGACGACCTTGTCGTAGCCCTGGATGCCGCCGTGGAGGTGGTTTTCGTTGTTATTGGTGGCCAGGGTGTACTCGGCGCCGTCCAGCGTGAATTTGCCCTTTGCGATGCGGTTGCCGTAACGACCGATGAGCGCCCCGAAATAGGGGTTATCTGCGATATTCTCGTCGAGCGTGTCGTAGCCTAATACGACGTCGCCGGGGTTGCCGTCGCGGTCCGGTACGACGAGAGAGGTCAATATCCCGCCATAGTTGGTTATTTTCGCGGTTACTCCGTTGTTGGTCAGCGTGTAGAGGTCGACTGCCTGACCGTCTTTTGTGGTTCCGAAACTTTCCTTCTGAATTGCCATTGCCGTTTTTCCTTCCATTGATTTTTTAACACATCCGCCCAATACCAATCCCGCTGCGATGAAGATCGCCGAAATCAGCGTAAAACAGGCCTTTTGCTTTCCGGTTTGCTGCTTCATTTGTCTTCCTTTCACTTACGTCAGCCGTTGTTTATGTATCTACGATCCGCAAAAGCGGGTACAGGTACAACCTGCCTTTCCACCTTCGCCAAGGCTACGGCGAGACAGGTCGGCAGAACGTACCAGTCCCCGTTTTTGCTCCAGTGACCGTTTTTGCTTACATTTCAGCTTTTCTGGCGGGTTATTTGGCTTTTTCGGTGGAGAACATGTCCGCCAGTAGTTTGACAATTTTATTATCTTCGTCTAAAGATGCAAATGCTGCAATATCGTTTAGTTCTCCTTTATCGAACCAAAGCCCGTCTCCGCTGGTGCATCTGTCCAAGAGGATGGTGTGTTCCTGGGCTGCTGCGGCGACTTTTTGCATTTTCTTCAGGCATATAGGGCATTTGCGAGCTTTTTCTGTTGTTTTAGTGGGTCGAAATGAATCTATGACCGCTGCGGCCTGCTGTGGGTCTGCGAGCAGCATTTCGAGTTCGCCTCCGTCGAGCCATATCCCCGCACAGGCCAGGCAATGGTCGATCTCGACCTCAGCAAGCTCCATTGTTATCATAGCCTCTTTACAAACCGGACAGTCCATGTTATTGCGATCTCCAAAGGTTTCAGGCTGGTAATCGTAGCGTCTGATGGAGGGCTCGTCAAGCGTCCTTCGTCGGGCGGGGGCAATCTTTCTTCTTGACAGAGCTAAATGGTCCTATCTATTATAAGCAGGGATCCTGAAAAACAGGGTGTAGCCCAGTGCCGGGGTTGTTTTTGTTCCAAAAACAACGACCATAGCAAGGGTTTCATAGTTTTTCAGAGGTCTCAAGCGCCGTGCCAAAAATTACGTGAAATCGGCTGGGATGCCGATAAAGACAACAGAAATCGTATAATTATGATAGTAGATTGCCATACACATTTTAGCAGTCCGGCGAACGACTTGAAGACGGCTGAGCATCTTGACGCCTGCGGGAAGGTCGATGCGTGCATTGTGCTGGCGGGCAACCATGACGATCGCAGCCGGGCCAATAGCGAGTTGAGCGAGTATGTCGGTTCGCATAAGAAGATGAAGGGTTTTGCTGTTTTTAACCCTGTCCAGGACAACGTTGACGTTGCGGCTGTGAGGTCATGTATTGTCGATCGTGGTCTGGAAGGGGCGGTTTTGTACTGTAGCGGGGCCAAGTTTCATCCGGCACACAGCCGGGCGATGCGGTTTTATGAGGCGGCTGAGGAATTGCAATTGCCGGTGTTCTTTCACAATTGCCCGCCGCTGGAGCCCGATGCCATTCTCGATTACGCTCAGCCTTATTTGTTAGACGAGGTTGCCCGAACGTTTGGTTCGCTGAAGATCATCATCGGCGGTATGGGAAGGCCCTTTGTCGCGCAGACACTTTGCATGATCGAAAAGCACCCCAATGTGTATGCCGATCTGACCATCACGCCCAGAAAGGTCTGGGAGGTGTACAATACCGTCGTCAACGCCCGCGAGGCCGGTGTCATGGATAAGCTGCTGTTCGGAAGCGGCTACCCGATCGCCCAGCCGGACAACTGCATCGAGACGCTGCTCGGCTTTAACAAGCTCCTGGGCGATACCAATCTGCCGATGGTTCCCCGCGAAAAGCGAAGGAGCATCGTGGAGCGCGACACGCTGGCGCTTTTGGGGATGAACCTGTAAGGGCTGACCGTCTTCGGAGGATTCAAGGATGGAGTTACTCGAAGAACAAAGAGAGACATGGGGCAGTCGCGGGGGATTTGTATTAGCTGCTGTCGGCTCGGCGGTGGGGCTTGGCAACCTTTGGGGCTTTCCTTATAAGTTATACGACAATGGCGGTGCGGCATTTTTGATACCGTACATAATTGCCATGTTCCTGGTCGGGATCCCCGTCTTGATCCTCGAGTTCAGTATGGGCCACCTTAGCCAGCGGGCCGCACCTGACGCGTTTGCCGCCACGGGCAAGCGGCTGGAGTTCGTCGGGTGGTGGGGGATCATAATGGGTTTTATTATCATCACCTTTTATCCGGTCATTCTGGCATATTGTTTTAATTTTCTCGGCCACAGCATCCAGGGGATATTCAATGGGGGCCAATTGCCGTGGGCCGGCGAGGGGATCGAAGGGGTCGAAAAGGCGAAGGATTTTTTCTATAAGGAGTATCTTGGCCACACGGAGGGCCCGGGGCTCGGCGAGATAAGGCTCAATATCGTGCTGACTTTGTTTATCGCGTGGCTGGTGATGTATTTTTGCATTTTCAGGGGCGTAAAGCTGGTCAGCAAGATCGTGTGGCTTACGGTTCCTTTGCCCTGGCTGATGCTGCTGGTCCTTACGATCAACGGATTGATGCTGCCGGGGAGTATGAAGGGTCTGGCGTATTATCTCAACCCTGACTGGTCCGAGCTTGCCAAGCCGACAACATGGCAATTTGCATTCGGTCAGGCGTTCTTTTCGCTGAGCCTGGCCTTCGGGGTCATGCTCACATACGCCAGTTTTCTGCATAGAAAAAGCGATATCAACAATAACGCTACGGTGATCGGTCTTGCGGATTTTGCGACGAGCTTCATAGCCGGGCTCGCTATTTTTGCCACTTTGGGGGGTATGGCTTTTGTTACCGCCGAGGCGGGCAATCCCGTTGCAGTCGAAGATGTTGTCGCCGGCGGTCCGGGTCTGGCCTTTGTGGCATTTCCGTATGCGCTGGCCCAGTTGCCGGGTTCTGCGTGGTGGAGCTTTGTGTTCTTCTTTACGCTTGTGACGCTCGGCATTGATTCGGCCTTTTCGATAACGGAGTCGGTCCTTGCCGCTATTGTCGACAAGACGGCCTGGCGGCGGAGCATCGTTCTTCCGGTGATGAGCCTGGTGGGTCTGGGCTTTGGTCTGGTGTTTACCACCCAGGGCGGATTGAACTGGCTTGGCACGGTCGCCGATGCCATATACGGAACGTGGGGGATCGGCCTGGTCGGTCTGGCGGAGTGCATTCTGCTCGGCTGGCTTTGGAGGGTCGACCATCTGCGACGGCACGCCAACGAGCGAAGCGACTGGCAGTTGGGGCGATGGTGGACCTATGCCATCAGGATATTCATCCCGATCATTCTTGGGACTATTTTCATCTGGAGCCTGGTCAACGATCTGACGACACCGCACGGCTTTCTAAAGGGCCCGGATGGTCAGTGGGATCTGTTTGGTTTTCTGAAGGGTCCCGACGGTCAGTGGGAGTTGTTTAAGTGCGTCGGCCTGGCGGTTGTTATCAGCGCTCCGATCATTGCGGTGCTGATGAGTATGATCAAGAGTCCGAGAAATAGCGGTGGCGGCGTCCCGCAGCATCCCGCTGCAAGAGCGGGCTGGGTTAGTGGAAGGGTTCCGGGGACGATCGCACTATTGCTGTCGATCGCTTCAGCGGCGGTGCTTATCCCGTCGCTTGCGGGGTTGACGATCGCGGGCTCTATCGGAACATATCTCAAGATCGAGTCGATCGTGATGGCGATCGGCGCTGTGGCTGTGAGCAGTTACGTTCTTGACAAGGCCGACGATAATGGACGGCGTCCGTCATCGCTGGCCCAATGGGCGGGTATTATTTCGACCATGGATATAAGCGCCTTTTTTGCGCTTTGCTTGATCGGTATGACCTCAGAGGCTGTGGACGCGGCCAGGCCCGTCTCAGCCGCCGAGAACCTCAGCGAGACGTCGTACGCGATCCTTGCGGTGGTGCTGCTGCTGATCATAGGGGGTTTGAGTTGGTGTTTCTACCGCGCCCTGACGGCGGCCGGTCGGGATGCTCCGCCTCAGTCTGCGGATGGGATCATCATGTGATAGCAGCAAAAGTGGTACTTTTGGCAAATCCTAAATTCTAAACAAGCACTAAATCCTAATGTCCAAAGGCTCAAAACGGCGCCAGGACGCCGGTGTGCCTATGCCCATCGGTCCCGATAAATCGGGACACGCTGCCACCCTTGTTGCGGACTGGGTTGGTGACAAGTTATGCACTGTGCAAAAGCGGGTACAGGTACAACCTGCCTTTCCACCTTCGCCAAGGCTACGGCGAGACAGGTCGGCAGAACGATACCAGTCCCCGTTTTTGTGCAAACACGCTACCAGCCTTGTTGCGGACGGGGTTTTCAAGTAAGACCAGTAAAAGTTTTCAGATTTTACATAACCCTTTCAGGGTATCTTGGAAGGCGGGGTCTCGTTTACCCAGGGTGGCGCTTCGCTTACCCTGGGCTGAACTTTGTGTCAACCGAAACATGGGTTACACATTGTACCGACTACATGGGTAACACTTTCTTTAGTTTATGTTCGCTTATCTCCGCAGCTAGCTGCGGAGATAAGCGGTTGATTTTTAACCGGCGTTATCTGCCATTTTTCATGGTCTATCTGGCCGAGCAGGTAGCTGCAATACCACAATAAACTCATATTATCATCTATCTGTTCAATACCAACGTATTCATCATGCAAGC
>DAOVVQ010000167.1 GCA_030637065.1 Planctomycetota bacterium | reverse complement strand
CATATCGATATCGGGGTGGGCCTTGATCGCATTTCGCAGGACCTTGGGCCGCTCACGCTTGGAAAGCTTGCCGCCACCGGGACTTACGGTAACCGACATGTGGGCATAGGCCGGCGGAGAAAACCCCAAACCCGCCTGGAGGGCCTGATGCGAGGGGGTGTTCATCAGGTGTTCCTGGCCGCGAATGACATGCGTTACCCCCATCAGCTCGTCGTCAACTACGCAGGCGAAATGGTAAGTCGGGAACCCGTCGCTCTTTCGGATGATGAAATCGCCGATCTCGCTGGCGGCAAAGGTGACCTGCCCCCGCACCACATCGTCGACAACAAACGCCTCCGTCTGCGGTACGGCAAAGCGAACCGTCACCGGACGGCCTTCTTTTTGCGCCTTTTCCACGTCTTTCGCGTCGGGAAAGACCTCCGGACGCGGATAAGTGAACGATTTCTTCTGCGCCTCAGCCTCTTTTCGCATGGCAGTGAGGTCGTCGGGCGTATCGAAGCAGTAATAGGCCTTCTTCTCGTCGATTAGTTGCTGGATGTACTTATCGTAGATATCCCGCCTCTCGGACTGAAAATACGGACCGTTCGGCCCGCCAACCTGGGGCCCCTCGTCCCAATCGATACCGAGCCACCGCAAATCCGCCATAACCTGCGTCGTAGCCGCCGGCGTATTACGCTTCTGGTCGGTATCCTCGATACGAAGGATCATCTTGCCGCCGTTGTGACGGGCAAAAAGCCAACAAAACAGAGCCGTGCGGGCACTGCCAATATGCAAATAGCCCGTAGGCGAAGGTGCAAACCGGGTTACTACCATGTCAAACCCCTGAAAAATCAACCAAATAAACTTCCATCGGCACCCGGACCAGCTAAACCCGCCCTGCCCGAAAGCAGCAGTTTTATCCGAAAAACAACGGTTTTGCCCTCAAGTGGCCACTTATACCGCCGGAGAGCCCGGAAACCGAACAAGAAGTGAACAATAAGTTACACCCACCGGTTTGTCAAGAACCGCTCGCCCAATTGGCCACTCAATCTCACCCACCAACAGCCACTCGATCTTATCGCGCCAACAGCCATTCGATCTTACCGCATCAGTGCCAATCGTAAGGTGCCCGCTGGCAGCCCTGGCGATCGCGTTTTCGGCGGACCTCCCCCCCTTTGGTTGTGGGCTCAGCTTTCGACTTGCCGATTGCACTTTCGGCTCCCCCTCTCCCTCCTTCGATGGTGGGCTCAGCTTTCGACTTTTATTGCTGTGATGGGGAAGACCTTTGGGTTTCTGGCGAAGTCTCTGGGGGCGATGAATCCGCTGGTGTCGTGGTCGATTTTTATGTCCACCGAGTTGTAACGCTCCCAGACATACTCGCGAAAGCGGGAAGCCAGCATAAAACAGCATCCGCCAGAGAGCCTGCCCCGTTCGACAAGCTCAGGGCAAGCTCTGAGCGAAGCCGAATGGGCGGAGTCCGATCGAGCAGATTTCATATAACCCTTTCAGGGTATCTTAGAAGGCGGGATGCTGCTATCCCAGGGTGGCGCTGCGCTTACCCTGGGCTGAACTTAACAGCCCCTTCGGGGCAGAACTGGGGTACAACCGTTTACACGTCTGGTCGGGTGCGGTCCTGCTGGAGGTATTTATTCAGGCGTTTTGTTAGCTGGTTTACCATTTCGGGGTTTGACAGGTACAGGTTTTTGGTCTCAGCGGGGTCTTTTCGGAGGTTATAGAGCTGGCCTTTGGGATCGCCTGGCTTTGGTTCGACCTTTTTCGGTTTGGTAAAGCCGCCCGAGCCGAGGAATGTGATCAGCTTCCAATCGTCCTGGCGAATGGCGTATCCTGTCCCGGTCTGGTGGATCATGATGTTACGGGCGGTCTTGCTCTCCTTGCCTAAGAGGATCGGGAGAAAACTGAAGCTGTCGGCTCCTGTACCGGCGCCGAGCGTATCGCCCGTCAGCGCCGCGAAGGTCGCTAACATGTCCGTGAAACATATCATCTGGTCGCTGGTCTCGCCCTGGGGCACTTTTCCGGGCCAACTGGCGATCAGCGGCATGTGGTGTCCGCCCTCCCAGATGTCGCCCTTTTGGCCGCGGAGCTTTCCGTTTGCGCGGTGGTCGTATTGGGCGATCTCCTCGTCGATCCAGAAGGCTCCGTTGTCGCTGGCGAAGAAGATCAGCGTATCACCGGTGACCTTGTTTTTGTCGAGGGCATTCAGGACCCGGCCCACACAGGCATCGACGTGGGCGACGAAATCACCGTATTCTCCCGCCCCGCTGGTGCCAATGTACTTCTTTGCGGGCATCCAGGGCGTGTGCGGTGCGGTAAATGGCAGGTACAAAAAGAACGGTTTGCTCTTGCCAGCCGAATCGTTTATAAAGTCCACGGCTTTGCCTGCGAAGGTGTCGAGCACCTCGTCATGGTGAAAATCGCTTGCTATCGGGCCTCCCCGCCAGAATTTGCCCGCAGCCCAGCGGGCGCCGGGCGTTTCGCTGTCGCCGATGGTGCCGTCGAGCGGTGCGGTGGGCCGGTCGTTTTCGATGTAGACATAAGGCGGGATATCGAGCGAGGCGGGCATTCCGAAGAAGTAATCGAATCCGATCTGGTTGGGTCCGTGGGTGATCGGTTTGGTGTAATCGGTCTTTTCGCCGCGAGCGCCGAGGCCGAGATGCCACTTGCCGACACAGCCGGTGCGGTAGCCGTTGTCTTTCAGGAGCGAGGCGATCGTCGTGCGGTCCTTTTCGATGATGCAGTCGGCATAGCCGCCATTGCCGGCCTGGCGCAGCTTGTTTCGCCAGAGGTACTGGCCGGTGATCAGGCCGTAGCGGGAAGGCACGCACGTCGAGCCAGCCGAATGGGCGTCGGTGAAGCGGATCCCCTTAGCCGCGATAGAGTCGATATTGGGCGTAGGGTTCTTCGAGTCCGGGTTGAAGGCGCCCACGTCGCCGTAGCCTAAGTCGTCGGCGAAGAGAAAAACGATGTTGGGCAGGCCAGCCTTGCGATTTTTGCCCCTGTTCCTGCCCTTCTTAGCGGCATATAAGGCCGAGCCGGGCAGCGCTGCGGCTGCGGTGGTCAGACAGATCGATTTGAGAAAACTGCGCCTTGTATTGGACAAAAGATTCATGTACCGCTCCTTTCAGTGCCAGCGAGTCGATTCAAGACCCGGCTGGGCCGAGTTCATTGCTTTTGCAGTCCCGATGGATCGGGATTTCACTGCGCTCAATATACAGCATTCAGCAGACAGTATCCAGTCCCGATAAATCGGGATTTCGCTTTGCTCAATATCCAGTATATTGGTGTGAAATTTCGCACCCTACGTTGCTGTGCGGTTTTTTTGTGTGAGGAAGATTGAAAATTGCTACCGGGCACCTTTAATCCACCCAATAGTGTCCGGTACATTTAATTCTCCCGTGTCAGGGACGAAGGAGGCGGTTTACGGTGTTGATGCGGACATTGGCGGACGGATGCGAGGAGAAATACTTGCCAATGGGATGCTCGGGCCCGGAGTTTTCGGCAAGTTTCGCCAGACGACCCAAAAGCCGCTCGGGCGCACTGCGGTCGTATCCGCTGGCATCGATCAACTGGGCGCCAAGCGAATCGGCATCCAGCTCGCGGTCCTGCGAATAGGTGCTCTCGAGAAATTGAATGCCAACCCTGCGAACCCACTGCGACAGCGGCCCGCGGACAACAGAGGCCTTCGATGCGATATTGATCGCCGAATCACTGACGATCCGCTCCATCGCGTGACCCTTTATCACGTGGGCCATCTCATGGGCGAGCACAAAGGCGATCTCGTCGCGATCGCGGTTGCACAACTCCAAAAGCGGCACAGTCACGAAAATAAACCCGCCCGGCAATGCAAAGGCATTGGGCTCGGGCGCCTGAAAAGTTTCAAACGTAAACCGGCGAAGCTTATTGCTCAGATGCCCGGTGAGCTTCGTGCCGATCTCGTCGACCAACTGCCTGTTACCGCTGTCCGGATCCGCGGAGACCTGAAGCCGAATCTCCGCAGCCAGATCGCATCCAACCTCGAACTCCGCCCGTATAGCCTCCTCCTGAGTACCCGTAACCGACTGCCAGAGCCATTTGCCCTTACGGATCTTAGGACCAGCCATCTTACCCAACCTATAAAATAATCCACCCATTCCCTAAACCTTTTTAATCTTTATTAGAGACAAATTCATTTCCAGAGTCTTTCTGTACAGGAGTGTTTGTCAGCACAATATACTCGTTTTTCTCAGGCCTGACTCGCTTTTTCATGATCTGTTTTTCTTTTCTTTACCGGATTATACATCTCGTTTAGACGTCACATATCTTTATAGCCTGAGCAAGTGATGTCAGGGGATCGCGTATAGGCTTAAATTCATGCGCCACATAACCCTCAAAGCCGCTTTCAACAACTGCTCGCATAATGGCCGGATAATACAATTCCTGGGTGTCATCGATCTCATTGCGCCCGGGATTGCCGCCGGTATGGTAGTGTCCGATGTAATCCTTATAAGTTTGAATGGTTCGAATGATATCACCTTCCATAATTTGGGCATGGTAGATGTCGTAGAGTATTTTAACATTGGGTGAGCCCACTCTCTTGCAGACCTCGACACCCCAGGCCATGTTATCGAACATATACCCCTTGTGATTGACCTTACTGTTAAGGTATTCCATACAGACCGTCACATTCTTCTTTTCCGCCAAACCGGCAACACGTTTTAGGCCGATGACAGCATTCTCCAAACCTACGTCGTCGGAGATAGTATCCCTTTTACCGGCCATGGCGATCACATTGGGAAAACCATATTCGGCGTTTGCCTCTATGGACTGGTGAATCTTGGCAACAGCCTCGTCATGCTTGGATTTGTCGTTAAAATCTCGTCCGCCGGAGGTCATGGTGCAGACCAATCCGTGTTTCTTCAGCGTGGGAAAATCTCCGGGTCCCAGCAGGTCAATGCCTTTGAGACCTAATTTAACCCCCGCGACACAGAGTTCGTCCAGAGGGATCTTCCTATAGCACCACTTGCTGGCCGATTGCTTGATACGCCCTTTCGTCACCATACATTTGAGTTTCGACTCCGCCCCAGCCAGGTTCGGCCCCGTAACAGCAGCGGCTGCCATAAGGGAGGCGCCACGCAACACGTCTCGTCTGTTAAGATTACCTGTACTCATCTTGTTCCTCCTGTAACAATTACTTAGTCCGTAGCGCGGGCCTTAACCCACGCTGTTTAGCTTCCATTCACAATTTTGCCGTCCGGCTCTGCGCCTTAGCCCTTGCCGTTTCAATGGACTGCAAAAACGCTGCCCTGAATTTGTCCATCGAGAACTGCTCGAGAACCGTCCTCCTGGCCTCAGCGCCCATCTTAACCGCAAGTTCCCTGTCCGCAAGCAGCATCCGGGCATAATCGCCGAGCTGCTTCGGGTCGTTGCTCAGAAAGCCGCTTACCCCGTGCCGGACCGGCGAACCGGGGTGCTCGTTGCCTATCACCGGCATACCCGCTGACATCGCCTCGATGGTCGCCATATTATAGCCGTCTTCAAGATCAGGGTTGGCGGTATGAATATAAAACCGGTGCGACCTCATCAGCCGCTTAAGATCGTCCCAATTCTTCGACGGCCCAACGCCCTCCATACCCGGATTGTAACCGACGATGCGAACCGGCAGACCCGCAAAGGCCTGCTCGTGCAACTGCCACAGCAGGAACTGCTTTCGGATACCAATGTAGTTGCATATCCTCAGCCCCGACGCTATCTCGCCCGAATAGGCCGGATAGTCGCCGACATCGCTGCCGAATACGACAATGTCATCGGTAAAGCCCCACGACTTGCCCTTGAACAACGCGCCCGAGGACACACGGCCACAGATCAACTCGATGTACTGGCGGAGTTTGCCTTTCATATCTTCCGGGGCGATATCGGATTTATCCTCGATTATGCGAGCCTCTATCGGCAGGTGAAGGACATTGAGCCTCGGCTCGGGCCGGCGTTTGATATCGAGCAGATCGATGATATTGTGAGTAATGATGCAGTAGTAGCAAGTCGAAGAGCTTCGGGCCTCGGACAACGTAACGAGCCTGGAATTCGCGGGCAAAGGCCGTATCTGCTCGTCCCATGCAAGTTTGTGCCTGCCCACCAGACCGACAACGATATCCAGATCGTACCCCAAAGAGCCAAGCTGATAGACCCACGACTCGTGACAATTAAACACGAGCAATGTCTTCTTATTATTCTGCGAATTCTCGCCCTGCATACTCTTTTCCCCATAACAACCCGAACCTGCTCGCCAGCCCAGCCCCGAAATATACCCACAAATGCTATCCTCTGTTAACCACTGAACTTAACTATACCCGCCCCAGCAAAGTTTTTGTAGCAGAAATTCGCAAAATATTGTATTGTATGCAGGTCTTACGGAAGTAACCCGCCGGTGCGGTACTGGGAGCTATTTCCGGGGCAATTGTTAAAAATTTCTATTGCCAACAAAATTCTATTGTTAGCGAAGATCAGGAGTAAATGATATGGATATGACATTGTGTATTTCAAAGAGGTATGTGATCTTTACGATAATACTATGCATTGCTTCCGCTGGCATTGGCTGTTTATTCGCTATTATGGGTCAATCGCTATATGCTGCAGAAACCGAACTGTTTAACTATAGCACAGGAATTGAATATCCGGATTGGGTTGGTACGGTCCTTGGAGTTGGTTTCGGCCTGCTTGTAGGCGTATTGTATACCTGTAAGCTAATAAGCCTTGTCGAGAACGATCTTGGCAGAATCCCTTTGAAGGGGACACTATATGGTATTATCGCAGGAGTGGCTTGCTCTACATTGCTGCATACTGTTTTGATCATAATACATAAAGGCAATAGTGCAGTACCATTTATCTGGGGTGCAATATTCGGTGGTATCGCAGGGCTTTTCCTTGGTTTTATCAGCAGTATGATATTTAAAAGTATTTACAAAAGATGAGAGTAATAGATTGGATCAAACTAACACCTGTATTTGCAAGATGTTTTAGGCATCTTTCTGTAAAGCACCTTTGCTATATGGCCAGGATGTTGTGCCATGAAAATCCCCAGCACCATAAAGGCCAGTTATATGTTAATACGTTTTTCCCTCCATACCCGTCAAAGGCGTTCTCTATATTCCTTGATGCAGTGTTCGAGCGAAGACGAGTTCCGTTCTCGGCCTATTTTGCGGTAACGGACCGGTGCCCGTATAAATGTCCGCACTGCAGTTATGGCCGGCACGTTGCAGGCCATATGAATACGGAACAGGCCGTCGAAGCCATCGAACAGATCAAGGCCATCGGCACCATAACCATTGGTTTTACGGGTGGAGAGCCTCTGGTTCGAGACGATATTGTCAAGCTGGTGGAAGCAACCTCTGATACCAATTGCATAATGTTCTCAACAGGATATCGATTAGACAGCCAGCTTGCAGACAACCTGTCACATGCCGGGTTGAATTGTCTTACCATCGGTCTGGAATCGGATGACTCATCACAACATGATGAAATCAGAGGCGCACATGGCTCTTATGATGAAGGCATCAACGCAGCAGAATTGTCTCTTAATGCCGGTCTTTATACGGCTATTTCGACGGTTGGAACCAGGAAGAAGATCAGGGACGGTCAGATCGAAAGAATGGCGGAATTGGCCACCAGGCTTGGTGTACATGAGTTCCGGATACTTGAACCGGTTCCTACCGGAAGATACAGTGAGGATCAATGCGAGATATTAAGTCCCGAAGAATCAAGGAAACTGGCTGACTTCCATAAAAAATGGAACCGAAAGGGCAAGGGACCGGCAATAGCCAGCTTTGCTCACCTGGAATCCGACGAAATGTTCGGCTGTGGTGCGGGTTATCATCATTTATTCATCGATGCAGTTGGGAATGTGTGCCCTTGTGACCTGACCCAAATATCCATGGGCAACCTCCTCCAGGAACCTCTATCGGATATATGGGATAGAATGAGCGAATGGTTCAACTTGCCAAGATGCGGCTGTTTTGCTAAAGAGATATGTAATGAGATCAGTTCTAAAGCAACTTTAGAATTTCCCATCTGCAAAGATAAAAGCGTCAAGATATGTCATGCTCATAAACGTGATGACAGGCTGCCGGGTGTCTTTGAGGGATTACTCAAGGACCATAAACCATCAAATCCACAGCCGAACCGGCAGTAATCAGAAACACTTCCAGGTAAATGTAGCGAATCGCAATTGAAGGTTCTTTCCGGGTAGAAAGAACGGCTAAGAGAATTGCAATAATTGATGCTGCCAGATAGATTTGCTTACAATAGCCAAGCACAAACGGAAGAATGCTGACAACGCCTGCGACAACAGCTATGAACCTGGCGAGTCTTAGAAACCATTTCTTGCCGCTGTATTCTGCAATGCTTTTGCCGTGGGATTGCCTGTCCCCTTTTATGTCACGAATATCTTTG
>DAOVVQ010000142.1 GCA_030637065.1 Planctomycetota bacterium | reverse complement strand
TCGGTTTTAAGGCGACGACGGATTTCGACGAGGGGCTTAAGGCGACGGTCGACTGGTTTGCCGAGAACAGGGTATAATACGAGGATATTTCGATGGCCGGGAAAAAGGAATATTTTGTTCATGAGTCCGCCTATGTCGATGAGCCGGTCGAGATAGGTGCTGGCACGCGGATATGGCATTTTTCGCATATTATGAAGGATGTCCGGATAGGGACCGGCTGTAATATCGGGCAAAATGTTTGTATCGGCAGCGGCGTGGTGATCGGAAATAACGTAAAGATCCAGAATAACGTCTCGATCTATCAGGGTGTGACGATCGAGGACGACGTCTTCTTAGGGCCATCCTGCGTCCTGACCAATGTCACCAATCCGCGCTCGCAGATCGTCCGCCACGGCCTTTATGAAAAGACGGTCTTTCGCCGCGGCGCAACTGTCGGTGCAAATGCGACAATTGTGTGCGGGATCGAGCTTGGTCGTTACTGTTTCATCGCCGCCGGCGCCGTCTCAGCCGAAGATGTGCCCGATTACGCACTTGTAGCCGGTGTTCCGGCTCGCCGGCAGGGCTGGATCAGCAGGCACGGAATTCGTTTGCCCAAGCCTGATAATGATGGCATAATGACCTGTCCGGAGAGCGGATTTCGCTACAGGGAGACCGGCGGGGTAGTAAAATGCCTTGATCTGGATGAAGATGCCCCCCTGCCGGAGGATATGAGGGTCGGTAAGAAGCGTTACGACGAATTCAAACAAAACTGATGGAATAAGAGAGGAAAATATCGATGCACGTTCCCCTGCTGGATTTGACGGCTCAGTATGCAAAGATCAAGGAAGCGGTTCTGGCCCAGGTCAATGAGGTCCTGGACCCCCAGCGATGTATCGGCGGCCCGAAGGTAGAGGGTTTGGAAAAAGAGATCGCTTCGATGAGCGATTGTGCCTTTGCAGCGGGGATGTCCAGCGGTACCGATGCCCTATTGAACAGCCTGATGAGTCTGGAGATCGGCGACGGCGACGAGGTGATCACCACGCCGTTTACGTTTTTTGCGACTGTCGGCTCCATCTGGCGCGTCGGAGCAAAGCCGGTGTTCGTCGATATCGACCCGAAAACGTACAACATAGACCCATCGCTGATCGAGGCGGCGGTGACGGCAAAGACCAAAGCAATCATGCCTGTTCATCTTTACGGACAGATGGCTGATATGGACCCGATCATGGCGGTTGCCGAGGCCCACGGGCTGGCGGTGATCGAAGATGCGGCCCAGTCCATCACGAGCACGTATAAGGGCCGCAAGGCCGGCAGTATCGGGACATGCGGGTGTTTCAGTTTTTTTCCCAGCAAAAATCTCGGCGGTATCGGCGACGGCGGCATGATCGTGACCAATGACGAGAAGCTGCATCATCGCCTGATGATCATGCGAAACCACGGGATGGAGCCGAAATATTATCACAAATATGTCGGCGGCAATTTCCGGCTGGACCCTATTAACGCAGCGGCGCTTCTGGCGAAACTGCCGCACCTGAATGACTGGTCCGGGGCCAGACGCCAAAATGCGGCTTATTACAATGATAAGTTCAAGGATAGTGCGGTGCAGACGCCGTATATTTCGCCCGACTGCGAGACGATCTACAATCAGTACGTTATTCGCGTCCCACGGAGGGACGAGGTCGTTGCCCATTTGCAGGCCAATAATATCGGCTGTGATATCTACTACCCGGTCCCGATGCACCTCCAGGAATGTTTCGTTTCGTTAGGACATAAAAAAGGTGATTTCCCCGAATCGGAAAAAGCGGCGGGCGCGGTTATGGCCCTTCCGGTCTATCCGGAACTGACCGATGAAATGAAGGACTTCGTGGCGGAGACGATATTATCGTTTTTGGGTTAGATACGCCATTATCGCAGACTGTGAGATCCGCAATAAAACAGAGATCGGCATGACTATAGCTCATATGATACGGCTGGCTCGTCCCAGCCACTGGATTAAGAACGGTGTGGTGCTTTTGCCTGTCGTTTTCGGCATGCGTATGACCGATGTCGATTCGTGGTGGAAGGGGATCGTGGCAGCGGCAGCATTTTGCCTGGTATCGAGTTTTGGCTATATCATCAACGACATAAGAGATATCGACAGCGACCGTCACCACCCGGCTAAAAAGGACCGGCCGTTGGCATCGGGCAAGGTCGGCGTCAAGACAGCGTTTATCGAGGCATTGATCCTTCTCTCAGCCGGTACGGTGCTGGCATTTTGCGTGTCGCGGGGATTGTTTGTCATCGTCCTGGCGTACGTCGTTCTCGGGATCGGTTATAGTGTCGTTTTGAAACACAAGGCGCTGGTGGACGTGATATGTATTGCGATGGGGTTTGTTCTTCGCACGGCAGCCGGTGCGGTGGCGATCGGCGTAGAGGTCAGCCCGTGGCTTTTTATCTGCATGTTTACGATATGCCTGTTCATGGGTTTTTGCAAGCGTTACAGTGAAGTGGTGACCATCGGCGATATGACGGCTGCGGAGAATCACCGTCCCACGCTGATCGTATATACCCCCGAGCTGCTGACGCATCTTATTACAGTCTCAGCGGGGATCGCCATTGTGGCATTTCTGCTTTACGGACTGAATCCGAGAACGGTGGCACAGTTCGGCACAAACTATTTCGTATATACGCTTCCGATAGTGGTCTATGCCGTGTTTCGGTTTGCGATGCTTTCGATGGAGGGTGCGTATTCCGATCCGACAGACCTTGTGCTGCATGACAAGCCTTTCCAGATGACGGTTTTGCTATGGGTGGCTGTGGCGCTTTGTATTATCAGTTGGGGAGAAAAATTGTCCGAGTGGCTTACGAGCACCTGATCAGCCTGCTGGCTCGATGACATTGGCGGACAGGCCCAAAGACAGACACGGACAAGAGGGGTCTGTATTCATGGAGATTACAAGAACCGCATCGTGCCTCCGGCAGTAGTAAGCACGGAGGCCGGTCAGGGGGGCGGCGTTTATCCTTTTGCCGCGTATTATCCGAAGTTGTGAAAAGCGAGAGTTAGCTTATCTAAGAAAAAGGAACCTTGTATGAGTAAAGTGGCGATTTTGCGAACCAAGCCGGAGACGGTCGTACAGGATGTTCGAAAAGTGATGGAATTAGGCGGTGTCAGCCAGGCGCTCGATGCGGGATCGACGACCATCCTCAAGAATAATCTTTCGTGGCATCTGATGTACCCGAGCGCTAATACGACGCCGTGGCAGCTCGAAGGTACGATATTAGGGCTCAAGGACGCCGGCTTTGACGATCAGGTGTGCGTTGAGAACGAGACTGTGGTTACGAGCGCTCATCGGGGCGAGATTTTGAATAAACAAAAGCCCGTGTGCGACCATTACGGTGTTCCGATCAAGTACAATTTCAAGCCGTCGGATATGAAATGGCAGCGGTATGAGCCCAAAGCCGAGATGTTAGTGCTGGACAAGGTCTTTCCGGAGGGCATTTTCATACCGGACTTCTTTGCCGGCAAAAACGTCGTTCACCTGCCAACGACCAAGTGCCATATATACACGAATATAACCGGTTCGATGAAGAATGCCTTTGGCGGCCTGCTGAACAACCGGCGGCACTATTGCCATTCCACTATTCATGAGACGCTGGTGGATCTGCTGGCGATCCAAAAGGAGATCCACAGCGGCATCTTTACCGTCACCGACGGCACCACAGCCGGCAACGGGCCCGGACCGCGGACGATGATCCCGGTGGCGAAGAATATCCTGCTGGCGTCATCGGATTGCGTTGCGATCGACGCGGTGTCGGCGAAACTGATGGGATTTGAGCCGATGGACCATAAGTTCATTCGCCTGGCACACGAACGGGGACTTGGCACGGGCCGCTTCGATGAGATCGAAATTGTCGGAGACGTTGACGTTGCAAAAGAGAGATGGGGTTTTCATACCGGCGACAATACCGCATCGAGCGTGGGTAAGATGTTCTGGTTTGGGCCGATGCGATGGCTCCAGAGGCTGATGTTCCATACACCGCTTGTTTACGGCTTTATATTCGCCTCGGCGGTTTATCATGACCGGATATGGTATCCGTCCAAAGGGCGAAAGGTCGTCGATAAATGGCTCGCGGAAAGCCCGTGGGGAAAACTGTTCACGGATTATCAGCCGGGACGGAGCTGAGAAGATAATCTCTCAGACAGGGTTATTGCTCCGAACCGTCGATTCTCTCAAGATATTCCGTGAGTTTTCGTATGAATAGTGCAGGCGGATCGTGGCCGAGCCGCGTGCCAATGATCTCGTCTTTGCCCGGCGGTTTGACGAGGTGAGTGGGATAATAGGATATCTCGTATTGCTTGGCGAGTTCGGGCTGTTTGTCAATGTCGATCAGGATTGGAATGAAATTTTGCTCGACAAAGTCTATCGCCTCCTGATCCTTGTAGGTGTGATTCCACATGTCTTTGCACATGCGCATATCGGCTTTGTAAAAGGCAAGCAGGACCGGCTTGTTCTGCTGTTTCGCCATTTCAATGCCGGCGGCGTAATCCGTGACCCATTTAAGTGGTCTAAGGCGTGGCGACAAAGATACCCTGATCACCATTGCCAGGAAGAACAGTGGAAGTATCCAAACGAGGCGGGACTTTGCTTTTTTGCGTGATGGTGCCGGGCCGGCGCCCTCGGCAGATGGCGAATCTGGAGGGTGATTATTTTGTTGCTTTTGGTCTTCCATAAAAAGGCTTCCGTTTAACTGGCCTTGCCAGGGCAAATACTAACAGAATATTATAACTATAAATCAGTAGCCGTCAAGGTTGGCAGCCTGTTTTTTTAGTACTTCGCATTCAGGAACCGTATGCTATATGTCTGAGAGTAATAAACCGCGATTGATCGACAATCCTTTAACAGGGTACGTAACGGCACTGATATTGGCGGGGACGCTGTACGTAGTTAGCTGCGCACCTGGCATACTTTGGCAGGACAGCTCACTTTTTGTCTATCGAACATGGCACAACGATATTCAGGGCAATATTGGCCTTGCTCTATCCCACCCGCTTTATTTCATGATAACAATAGTTGCCAAATACATCCCTCTCGGCGAACTGGCCTATCGGGTCAATCTCGTTTCGGCATTATTCGGAGCGATAGCCGTAGCAAACCTGTTTTTGTTCCTGCGATTGTGGATCGGCAGAGCCCGCCCTGCGGTCATCGGCGCTATCACCCTGGCGGTCTCATGGAACTTCTGGCAGCACTCTGCAATGGCTGAGGTCTACACCTTGTACATGGCACAGATGCTGGGAGAGCTGATCGTACTGCTCTTGTATATCAGAACGAAACGAATGCGGTACCTGTATCTTTTAGGTCTTTTCAACGGCCTGGCAATTGCAAATCACATGTGGGCTGTTTTTGGGTTTGTCTGCTATGCGGTATTCCTGGTCATTCTGCGAGTACGTAAAGAGATCGGCACAAAGAATCTTGTTTTTGTCATCATATTCTGGGTCATTGGAGCTTTGCCTTACGAGTACCTGATAGTAAAGCAGCTCATTCTGTCAGGTGACCTGGGAGCAACTTTGGCTTCAGCGGCATTTGGAGATACGTGGCAGGGAGATGTCACCAGCACTTACATGTCAATGAAGATCGTTTTGGAGAACTTCATATTTGTTTGTCTCAACTTTCCAACGCCAAACCTGCTGCTGTTATTTGTGGGATTGTGGGCTCTTTGTAAGAAGGTTCCTGAGCGAAGTCTTGCGAATATTACGCTTGTACTGGCAATAATGTATTTCGTTTTTGCCTTCAGATATACTGTAGCGGACAGGTTTGCTTTCTTCCTGCCATTCTATTGCCTGGCTGCCGCTTTTATTGGCCTGGGAGCCGATGTTGTTTTGACCCGTTTTAACAGTAAGTCAACGGCGACTTTGTTGCTGCTATTCGCCCTGCTACCCATTCCGATGTATTTTATTATCCCGGATTTAGCACGAAAGGCATACAAACCTCTGGCCCAGAAAAGACAACGGCCTTACCGCGATGAATACGACTACTTCCTTAAGCCGTGGAAGACAGGAGATAATGGGGCCCAGCGGTTTGCCGACGAAACTATGGAGCTTATGGACAAGAATGCAATATTATACCTTCTCCCGATCGATTCACATACGCTGTTGTATACCCAGGAGGTTAAGGGCAGACGCCCGGATGTCAAGATAGTATCCCTGTGTGACACGAGTGTGAATGCACCTGTCTTAAACAAAGACACAGTGGCGGATTTGGTAGATAATTGGCCATTTTATGTTTTGTCGCCTGAAAACTGTCCAGACTTCCTTATTAATAATTACGATTTTGTGGAAATATGGCCGATCTATCGGGTTATTAAACGTAAAGACAATGCCCTTAAACCATTGGACGATAACATTGGCTGAAATAACCAAAGACAATCGGGTAAGCATATTGGCGGGCTATATCGGGATCCTGTTCTCGGCCGGCGCCCTTTATATTTGCACATGCGCCCCAGCGGTGCTCTGGCAGGACAGCGCGCTTTTTGTCTATCGAACATGGCACAACGATATCCAGGGCAATCTTGGCCTTGCGCTCGCCCACCCGCTGTATATCATGATAGCAATAGCGGTCAAACACATCGGGCTCGGTGATCTGGCCCATCGTATCAATCTTATATCGGCAGTATTCGGAGCCGTTGGCGTTGCAAATCTGTTCCTGCTGCTTCGATTGTGGACCGGAAAAACCCTTCCTGCGATTATCGGTGCGATTACTCTGGCGGTTTCATGGAATTTCTGGCAGCACTCTGTAATAGCGGAAGTCTACACCTTGTTCATGGCCCAGATGCTCGGCGAGTTGATCGTCTTGCTTTTGTATGTCCGAACAAAACGGGTCGGGTACCTGTATCTGCTGGGCCTTTTCAACGGCTTGGCTATCGCAAATCACATGTGGGCCGTTTTTGGCTTTGCCTGCTATGCGGTATTCCTGGTCATTTTGCGGGTACGTAAAGAAATCGGCGTTGGGAGCCTTGTTGTTGTCATCCTGCTCTGGCTGCTTGGAGCTTTGCCCTACGAATACCTGATAATAAAGAATATCATTCTGTCAGGCGATGTGCCGGGGACCCTGATATCAGCGGCATTTGGAAATATTTGGGAAGGGCATGTTACCAACACGTCAATGTCAGTGAAACTTGTTTTGGAGAATCTTGCATTCATTATTCTTAACTTTCCAACGCCAAACCTGCTGTTTTTCTTTGCGGGCCTGTGGGTTCTTCTAAAGAAAGCTCCATATCGGGGTTTTGCGAACATTATACTTGCATTGACAACTTTGCATTTTGTGTTTGCCTTTCGATACACGGTTCCGGACAGATATGCCTTCTTCCTGCCGTTTTATTGCTTTGCAGCCTGCTTCATCGGCTTAGGCGCCGACGTCATTCTAAATCGTTTCAATCGAAAGCCGCTTGTAGTCGCAGTACTGCTGTTCGCCCTGCTGCCCATACCGGTTTATTTTGTCGTCCCAACGGTGGCGCGAAAAACATACAAATCGCTGGCCCAACGAAGACAACGCCCTTATCGCGATGAATACGATTATTTCCTCAAGCCATGGAAAACAGGCTACGTTGGAGCCGAAAGATTCGCCATTGAGGCGCTGGATGTCGTTGAAAAAGATGCAATAGTATATGCAAGCACAACCGATGTCCACGCACTCTTATATGTTCAGGAAGTTAAGGGAAAACGCCCCGATGTCAGGATAGTGTCGCAATACGACAAGAGCAAGAACGCACCGGCTCTCAACAAAGAAACGGCAGCCGGGTTGATGGGCAATTTCCCATTCTATGTCGTATCGCCTGTAAAAAATTATTACCCGGATTTCCTGCTTGAAAATTATGATTTCGTTGAGGCCGGACTAATATATCGGGCCGTAAAGCGGTAACGGAAGACTTACGCACGATTCATGGAATGACGTATCCATAGAACAGTGTGGCCCGGCAATGGCACCAACAGACTGGAGAATGGCGAGATAGAGGGGCAACAGAGTTGGTATTTGTCACTAAAATGGCTAACGTGTGTGAAGTACTAAAAACAATGTGCCGATACATAGCGTAAAGAACGTGGTGGACTGCCTTTAAGCTAATTGCGGAGCATTTCCCACGAAATTTATCAGCATAAAACCTCTTGATTGTCGACAGCCTGTTGCTGCCGACCGGGACGGAGTACGAGAGGATGGTCAACGCTAAGACGCATAGCGGTAGCGAGGAGTGTTTAATCGTCATTTTGGTCCCCTTTGAGGCTTACCAAAACGTCGAAGTGTCTTCTTTATGACTGACAGGTTAACTACAAGGGAATACTGGGACAACTTCTGGTCTGAGTTGCCATTGCCGGCAACAGCCCGGCCTGCGCCTGACATTCAGCGTGTTTTGGAAAAGTTTCTGCCAAAATCTCGCGAGGTTTCGTTTCTGGAAATAGGTTGTGCACCGGGCAGATTCATGGCTTATTTCAACAATACTTTCGGGTTTGATGTCAGCGGAATTGAATACGTTGAAAAGGCTGCCGAAGCAACGCGGAGGAATATGGAATTGCAAGGCATTGAAGCGCAGGTATTGACCGAAGATTTTTTCAACCTTGAAATATCTCCAGGCAGTTATGACATTGTCTTTTCAGGCGGTTTCATTGAGCATTTTGAGGATACCGATGGCGTAATAAGCAGGATCAGCGGAATGGCCAGGAAATATGTCGTGACAATAGTTCCCAACATGTTCGGCATTAACGGGTTGATCAGCAGGAAGATCAGGCCTGATGTTTTTTATGGGCACAAGCAGATTGGTCTGAAATTGCTCAGAAATGCCCATGAAAAATGTGGACTTGAGACGTTATTCTGCGACTATGGAGGGGGGATGCTGTTTTTTTTACCTGCAGCCCTGAATACCTTTTTTGAGGATAAGCAGTGGCTGGCAAGAATTGTTAATCTGCCTTTCAGGGCTTTTAATATTACCTCCAGAGCCTTCAGCAAATACAGCGGTTTCTGCCCCCGGCCAAGATTTTTGTCGACTCATCTGATGTATATTGGACGACAGGCGGTCTTGACTGGATAAGGTTGGAAACCGCACAGTTATGAAATTTTAGGCTATAAAATACCTCCAAATATCTATTGTGGAAAAAGTGAGTTAAACAATACGTCGATAGCAGTGTAAGGACGTCGATAACAGTGTGAGGAATTTGTCAGACTGGACTTAGGGTTGATGAAAAGGCATTTTTTTGTAAGAGGAAGCGATATTTGGTACGAATGTGGCAGCCAAGCCAAGTTGATTTTGAAACAAATCATTGATTTTATTAAGCTAAGTTGTTAAGATGCATAAGGTTCTATTAGAATTGCCGTGGGAAACACAACGTCCAGGTATACCGCTGAGGCATGTTGGCGTATGTGTGAAAGGTGGGCAATTCGACATGGATATGATGTCGCGAGGTTAAGGGTGAGGAAATAACAGGTGAAAAGTCTAAGGGCACTTCTGATTATACTTGCGCTATTTGTAGCCACTGAATCGATGGCCTCCATACAGGGCGACATAAACGGCGATGGGGTAGTAGATGGAAGCGATTTCTATAAAATGGCTGAGAACTGGCTACACGGTGACTTTTGGGACCCAAACGTGCCGCAGCCGAAATTCAAGTACAATGGTAACTCGGTTCAACTGAGCGTTTCGCGACCCAGTACAGCTATAAGTTCTGCATTTTCTGAGGTACCCAATAATACTCCGCGAGTCGAAACAGTATGCGCAGCGAGCAGGCCTGAGGTAACCATATTCTCGCGAGCAGCGATAGTTCCGTATGCGGTTACTGCGGACAAAGTAATCCTTACACTTA
>DAOVVQ010000029.1 GCA_030637065.1 Planctomycetota bacterium | reverse complement strand
GCCTGACGAGACGATGGGGCTCGGGCGGAGGATTGGCGCTGCGCTCCGGGGCGGGGAGGTCGTTGCTCTTGTCGGG
Source organism: Planctomycetota bacterium (assembly GCA_030637065.1). Taxonomy (GTDB): domain Bacteria; phylum Planctomycetota; class Phycisphaerae; order Sedimentisphaerales; family Anaerohalosphaeraceae; genus DAOVVQ01. The sequence goes on along the minus strand of DAOVVQ010000029.1, from coordinate 19,984 downwards.
CAGTTGGGCAGTGGAAAGACGCACCTTGTAAAGGGTATTGCCGCTGGGGCCGGCGTTAGCGACTGCGACGAGGTCAACAGTCCGACCTTTGTGCTGATCAACCAGTACGAGGCCGCCGACGGATCGCTGGATATCTATCATATCGACGCCTACCGCCTGGAGACGATCGCCGATTTTGAGATGTTGGGTTTTGACGACATGTGCTACGGACGCTCGGTGGTCCTGATCGAATGGGCCGATAAAGTCGCCACAGCCATTGACAGCGTCGATCGCATCACGGTTGAGATGTCGCACGAGGGCGAGAGCCGGCGAAGGATCCGTATCGTGAACAGTCCTGATTATGTCCTGAAGCAGTTGTGATCTGGTCCCCTGAAAAACAGGGTGCAATCCACTGCCAGGTTTGTTTTTGTTCCAAAAACAACGACTATAGCGAAGATCAAAGATAAGACAAAAAAGGAAAAAAGCAAATGAAGCGAAGAGAATTCTTAAAAAAGGGATGTTCGCTGTTATCGGTAGCGGCTGGGGCGGCTATTCTGTCCGGTTGTCAGAGCGCTATAGGGTCGGCCAGTGCCAGGGACCGTAGCGACAGGCCGAATTTCATTGTTATTTTTTGCGATGATCTTGGCTATGGCGATATCGGCTGTTTCGGCTCGACGAAGCATCGCACGCCCAACGTCGACAAGATGGCCCGTGAAGGGATCAGGTTTACCAGTTTTTATGTCACCAGCGGGGTCTGCACGCCCTCAAGATCGAGCCTGATGACCGGCTGTTATCCGCGAAGGGTGAATATGCATGACAACTGGGACAAGAGATGGGTTCTGTTCCCGGTTGATAAGAAGGGGCTCAATCCTAAGGAGATCACTATTGCCGAGGTGCTCAAGAAAGAAGGATATGCGACGGCGTGCGTCGGCAAGTGGCATCTGGGCGACCAGAAGCAGTTTTTGCCCACGAGGCAGGGTTTTGATCAATATTTCGGCATACCCTACAGTAACGATATGGGGATAAAGCCGAATAGTCCCAAGAATCCGCCTTTGCCGCTACTTAGGGACGAGGAGGTTATCGAGGCGCCTGTGGACCAGACGACTATTACGAAACGATATACCGAGGAGGTGGTCGGGTTCATCAGGAAGAACAGGGACAGGCCTTTCTTTGTGTATCTGCCGCATACCATGCCGCATAATCCCGTGAATTCGAGCAAGGCGTTTAAGGGTAAGTCCGCCAATAGCGGCTATGGCGATTGTGTCGAGGAGATCGACTGGTCGACGGGAGAGATTTTCAAGGCGTTGAAAGAACTCGGCATCGATCGGAATACGTTGGTGATATTCACGTCGGATAACGGCGCGGCCAGCCGATGGGGCGGGAGCAATTTGCCTTTGTCCGGGTTTAAGGGCAGCACGATGGACGGCGGTATGAGGGTGCCTTGTGTGATGAGGTGGCTCGGGAGAATACCGGCTGGCACAAGCTGCGATGAGCTTACCTCGACGATCGATATTATGCCGACCTTTGCGAATCTTGCCGGCGGCAACGCTCCCAAGGACAGGATCATCGACGGCAGGGATATATATCCGCTGATGGCTGGTCAGGCGGGTGCTAAATCGCCTCATGAGGCGTTTTATCTGTATTTTACGAGCCAGCTTCAGGCGGTCAGGAGCGGGAAATGGAAACTCCACCTGCCGACCGAAGAGGTTAAGGTCGGCACCAGGACCGTTAAGAAGAGAGTGGCTAAACTTTACGACCTGTCGGCTGATATAGGCGAAACCAACGACCTGTCGAAGAAAGAACCCAAAGTTGTAAAGCGGCTGATGAGACTTGCCAACAAGGCGAGGGCGGATATCGGCGACACAGGAATGGAAGGGGCAAATCAGCGGACTGCCGGCTGGGACAAAAATCCTGTGGCGCTGACGAAAGGGAGATGAATATCGAATCCCGATGAATCGGGATCTCCGCTTCGCTATGATATCGAATGTCCACCCTTCGACATTCGACATTCACCCCCACCCCTATTCACCCCAGCCTGCCACTAATATGGATTACAGTTAACAATATATTATGCACAAGCCACATTAGTTTTGCAGCTAAAAAAACAATGGTATTAGGTCTACTTGACGAGCTTAAATTTTTTGGTAACCCTTCCCCCCAAAACTCCAGACGCAAAAAGGACGCCAATAAGAAAAAGAATGGATTTAACAAGCTGTTAAAAGATGCTATGGGATATCGCAATGCATTTGCGCACGGCAAACTAAAACATGAATCGCCTACGGGTTGTGTATTGAGTTACTATTCTGGCGAGCATAAGAACCTTGTTTTAGATGACAATTTCTGGACCAATAAGACAGAAAAGGTATATGCTCGCTTAGAAGTCATTCTAAAAGACATCATGGTATTTATAGAATTGCCCCCCCCAAAGCCTTGAAGTAATTTAGAAAATTATGGGGTGTGCTGGATTCCCGCCTTCCCGGGAATGACAGGTTTTGTAGGGACAGAATGGGCGTTTTTGTTGTGTTTTGGGGTGTTTTTGTTGGGAGTGGGGGTTTTTTTTGGTTGGGGGGTTATTTTTGTTGTATATTTATCAAAATAACACTTGCGTTGAGCGGAATTTGTAGTATATTGCAATTGGGTCCCCTGAAAAACAGGGTGTAGCCCAGTGCCGGGGTTGTTTTTGTAACAAAAACAACGACCATAACAAGGATGTCATCGTTTTTCAGAGGTCTCAATTATGTCACTTGGCCAGATAATCAGACAGAAGCGTCAGGAGTTGTCGTTTACCTTAGACGAGGTTGCGGCGAAGACGGGGTTTTCCAAGCCGTATCTCTCTACCGTTGAGACGGGGAGGGTTAATAATCCTCCGAGCGACAATCTTTTGCGCAAGCTCGAGAAGGTGCTGAAATTCGACTCCGGGCAGCTTCAGCACTTAGCCCATGTCGAGGGTATGCCAGCTGATATCAGGCGCGATTATGAGGCTATCGATGCTCAGAATCGGCGATATAAGCAGATTATCAGCGATATCATCGGCAAGAAGACCAAGGTCAAGGATTTAGGCAGCGTGATCGCGTCCGAGGAGGTCACCGGTCAGCCGGATACCGAGAAGCCATATCAGCCCAAGGCCGGCCAGCTCGTACCGGTGATAAATAAGGTCTTGGCTGGATACCCCGTGGACTTTGACGACCTTGGGTATCCTGTTGGTTTCGCCGATGATTATGTCCGCTGTCCCGATCTGCACGATCCAAACGCCTTTGCCGTTCGGGTTGTCGGTGATTCCATGCAGCCGAAGTTCGCCGAGGGCGATATCGTCATCTTTTCGCCGGCGGCCAACGTCTCAAATGGCGATGATTGCTTCATCCGGTTCTCCGAACCCCACGAAACGACCTTCAAACGCGTCTTTTTCGAGGAGGACAACCGTTTGCGGCTTCAGCCAAGGAACGAAAAGTACGCCCCGACAATCACTGAAGGCGGACGCGTCAACGGGCTTTACCGGGCGATCATAAAGTATCAGCGGCTTTAAGCCGGGCCCGGATGGCGGTAAGCCCCAAGCCGTTGGGGCCATAAACCCCTAAGAAACCGCGTGGGCCAAGGCCTACCCTGATTGTAAACCCAAACCGGATGGTGGGCAGGTTTGTGCAATCGCCCATCGGTCCCGATAAATCGGGACACGCTGCCACCCTTGCTGCGGTCGTTTTTCTACGATTTGCCGTTCGGACATGGAGCATTTTTCCCGCCATCGATCCTCGCTGACAACAAACCTGTATAATTATGCACTTTTGACTGGCTTTGCATGTCTTAATGGCTATAATCGCTGCAAACTGATTGAAAATACTCTGGACGCACTTTTTGACTGGGTCCCCTGAAAAACAGGGTATATCCCAATGCCAGGATTGTTTTTGTTCCAAAAACAACGACCATAGCAAGGGTGTCATAGTTTTTCAGAGGTCTCGACTGTCGAAAATGCGAATTAACAGGCGAATATCAATGCAAAACAGGCTTTGGTTAACGGTTCTTATTACAGTGGCGATGGCGGCTGGTCAGTGTGTCGCTGCGCAAAATGTGATCGAGGAGGCATTCGCCGGCCAGGATCTTCATCTGACCGCTGGTACAATGACCATCTATCAGCCCGGGCCGGACAACCAGCCCCCGGACGAGTATGGGGACCACATCCTGCTCTTCGAGGACGGCTTTTCCGGGACAATTGGGGACAACCATCTGACATCGGATTCGGCTGTCGTGTGGATAACCCTGAAATCAGCCGAACATCTCGGTGTTGCCCACCTTGATTATCATGCGCAACTGTATCTCGAGAAGAATGTGTCGGTCCAGAAGGGAGATGCGGCGAAAACGACTTACCTCAACCAAATGGTGGTCGAACGCGGCGAGGCGCTGCTGGCAAGTTTCCTGGTAACGGGAGAAGTATTCGCCACAGTACAGACGCGAACCGAAGAATCCGCTACCGAGCTAAAAAAGCTGGCAATCTATAAAAATGCCCTTGCTGTTCTGGGCACAGTCAGTTCCGGTCCCAGCGAACCGGCGATAGCCAAAGAGGCCGTCGTTCCGGGTTCTGCCGATAAGCCAGAGCCGCTGCCGGCGCCGACACCTGCCTCCGTCCAGCGCGAGCCCGAGCCGGAGTTTAAGTATCCCGTCAATCTTTCGGCTGTGTGGCAGACGCCGCCGGTTATCGAGCAGACCCTCAGCGATGACAGTAGCAAAACGACTACTATCATCGGGCGGTTCTATCTCTGGCAGAAGAAGGATGAAAAGGGCGGACTCATCGAGTTCCAGGCGGACAGCGCGGTGGTCTTTTCCCAAAGCGAACAGTTCAAGGAGACCGAAGATTCCGCTACCGACAATCGTGTAGCTTCGGGGCAGGTCGGCTCGGTCTACTTCGCAGGCAATGTTGTAATGACCGAGGGAACGAGAACCATGCGTGCCAACGAGGTCTTTTACGATTTCGAGAATGGTCGCGCCCTCGTCGTTAACGCGGAGATGAGACACTTTGACCCGAAGAGGGCGGTTCCGGTCTACCTTCGTGCCGAGAAGCTCCGAAAGGTGTCCGAAAGCGTTTTTGAAGCGGACCGGATCACCCTGACGACCAGCGAATTCTACATTCCGCAGGTTGCCATGACCGCCTCGAAAATGGTGCTTACCGACACGACCAACATAGACGCACGGTCGGAAGAAGGGGTCGATAAGAGCAGCTACGAAGCCGTTCTTCGCGATGTCAGGCTAAAGTCGAACGATCGCACCGTTTTCTACTGGCCGAAGATCCGAACCAATTTCGAGAGACCGGACCTGCCCATCAGGCAGATCCGTATCGGTAACGACTCTGAGTTCGGAACCTCGGTCGAGACCAGATGGTATCTTGCACGGCTGTTGGGAAGAGAAGAGCCGCCGGGCGTTGATAGTACGCTCGCAGTCGATTATTTCGGCAAGAGAGGCGCAGGGGCCGGAGTTACCGTTCGCTACCAGAAGCCGAACTACTACGGCAACGTACTGGGATATATACTGAGCGATCGCGGCACCGATGACCTTGGGCGGACGTCTGACAGAAAGAACCAGGATTCCGGCGAAGACATCAGGGGGCGATTCAGATACCAGCACAGGCACTTTCTGCCATACGACTGGCAGGCCACCGTGGAAACCAGCTATGCCTCTGATAAAAACTTTCTGGAATGGTTCTACAGGAGTGAATTCGATACCGGTAAGGCACAGGAAACACTCCTTCATCTCAAGCGTCTGAAGGAAAACTGGGCTGTTTCGCTCCTTAACAAGTTCCGTATCACCGACCACAGAACATTGACCGAGGAGTTGCCAACCGTCGAATTCCACCTCAAGGGTGCATCCTTCTGGGACCACCGCCTTACCTACTATAGCGACAACCAGGTCAGCCGGATGCGAAACCGCTTTGACCCTGACGACGAAGGTCCAACTGACTCCGAGCAGTTCTTCACGTTCGCCTTCACCCGGCACGAGGTCGATATGCCCATTTTGTGGGATACCGTAAGGGTGACGCCGTTTGTGGCTGGGACGTTTGCCATTGACGACCAGGACGGCTTCAGGACCGGACTGGATAACACACCAGCGGCATCCCCCGAAGATACGGGATGGTTCAGTGAGGTCGGCGTGAGAATGGCTACTATGTTCCACGGCGAGAACCAGTTCGTTAAATCGAGATTGTGGGACCTAAACGGTATCCGGCACATTATCAGGCCGCACTTCGAGATGGTTGCCTTCGACGACAGCGACCAGCCGTTCCAGATGCGGGACATGATGAATTTTGGCGTCTCGCAAAGATGGCAGACCAGGCGAGGCCCCCAGGAAAACCTTCGCTCTATCGACTGGATGAGGCTCGACATCGACTCGACATGGCTCAGCGATGATATCAATAACAACCGACCGGCGAAGTTTATATGGAACGATTCGTCAATACCGACGGCGCTCAGGCGGACTTCGGGCCTGTTCGGAACCATGAGGGATTCGGTAAACGCCGATTATACATGGCGGCTCAGCGACACGACCACCATATTAAGCGACATGAATTACGACATCGAAGACAACCGCATTCAGCAGTACAATATCGGGGTAACAAAGTTTATATATCCCGATATCAGTTACTACATTGCAAGCAGGTATCTAAGACCTGTCGTTATCGATGTCGGCGAACCTGACAACATACACGAGGAAGGGTCTCATTCCATCGTCACCGCAGCGACATACGCACTGAATCCGAGATATAGCCTCGTGTTTTCGCAGGAATACAACACCGATTATGGAAAGAATGTTTCGAGCGATATCTCGCTGATGCGACGATATCACAGAATGTATTGTGCGATAACGTTCTCCGTGGACGAATCCCGCGACCGCAGCTCTGTCACCTTCAGTATCTGGCCCCAGGGCGTCAAGGAGATGGCCTTTGGGTCTCGTGAGTACACGGGCCTTGTCGGCGCTATGAGTGAAGACTAATATTATTTGAACGATATACGAACAAAAACCAACTAACTAATCTATTACTTGATATTTGAGAGGAGTCTTAAAATGGCTTTGGTAAGTACGGAAAAAATGTTTGAAATGGCCTACAATAACGGGTATGCCGTTGGCGCGTTCAACGTCAACAATATGGAAATCACGCAGGGCATCGTCAGTGCGATCGCCGAAGAGAAGGCTCCGCTGATCCTGCAGATATCCCGCGGGGCCCGGCAGTATGCCAGCATGAGTTACCTCAAGGCGATCATCGACGTTGCTGTGAAGGAAAACCCCGATATCCCGATCTGCATGCATCTGGACCACGGCGACACGTTCGAGTCGTGCAAGCAGTGCGTCGATGACGGGTTTACCTCGGTGATGATCGATGCCTCGCACCATCCGTTTGAAGAGAACATCCGAATGACGAAAGAGGTTGTCGACTACGCCCACAAGCACGGTGTCGTCGTCGAAGCGGAACTCGGCCAGCTTGGCGGTATTGAAGAGGATGTTGTGGGTGTTTCCGCCGACGATATCGCAAACCATCTCACCGACCCGAACCAGGCGATAGAGTTTGTCGAAAAGACCGGATGTGATTCGTTGGCTGTCGCTTGCGGCACAAGCCATGGCGCCTTCAAGTTCAAGTCCGCGCCTGCGCTGGCCTTCGACGTTATTCAGGGTGTAGCGGACAAACTCGCCGGATTTCCCCTTGTCATGCACGGTTCCAGCAGCGTCCTCAAAGAGTTCAAGGACCTGATCAACAAATACGGTGGCGACATGCCCGACGCGATGGGTGTACCCGAGGATGCGATCAGCAAAGCGGCAAAAATGGCTGTCTGCAAGGTCAACATCGATACGGACCTGAGAATGGCGCTGACGGCGAAGATCCGGCAGGTTTTCGCCGAGACACCCGGTGAGTTCGATCCCAGAAAATACTTAGGACCCGGCAGAGACGCGATCCAGAAGATGGTAAAACGTAAATTGCACGTCCTCGGATGTGCCGGAAAAGCCGCGGAATGTTCTTAATATAAAGTTCAGTTCGGGCCGATAATGATATTAGCGACTGATAAATGGTACCGATGACTGGTTGGATGGTGATGCTAACGGCTGATTGGATGATGCCGGCGGCTGGCTGAATGATACTGATCGACTGATTGAAACGAGGTTGCTTTGTTCCGATTTGATCTGAAAAAAAGTCTAAATATGGTTTTTGTCCCGGTGATCGCAGCACTCCTGCTCGGCGCCAGTTGTAAGCCCGAGCAGGAAACCGCCCAGGCCAGGCCCACGGCGCCTGCACGAGTTCAGGCTGTTGTCGCCCGCCAATCACCCCGGACCCGCGTTGTCATCGATCAGGCTTATGATCATCTGGTTAAAGGGGATTTCGAGTCCGCTGAGCGTCTGCTTGACGGTTTTTCGGGTCCTGTCTCTCCGGAAGTGCTGGGTTTCAAAGCGGTTATCGACGAATACAAGGCTGTCGATAAAGCCAGGCAACCACCGAAAAGCGAACCCTACGACTAGCAGATGGACGAGTTGCAAAAGCTTAGCGAAAAGCCCCGGCCCGGCTCTGTCATCGATGCCAACGAGATCGCCACGATCTTTACCACGATAATAAAGGCTTCCGAGTTTGCCAATGACAGGCAAAAGCGTGATCTCCTGCGAAAGCCGTTCGTGCAAAAGGCCGTAGATACCGCGAAACAAAAGGCCGCCGATTTCGATGAAGAGGGCAACTGGGTCGACGCCTACGCCTACGGTTACTACTGGCTGACGACATTCGACGAGGACAACAAAGAGTACGAGGATACGGCGGACAAGCTGACCGAAAAGGCGGCGATCGAGCTGAGACTCAAAGAGGAAAAGTGCAGCGACAGCATTGCCCCGTGGTACGAAGGCATAAAACCGGAGATGTTCATCCGTGCCGTGCAAATGCTCGACCCCTACTACGTCAGCGTTATCGACTACAACACTATGGCCGAGCACGGCATCAAGAGACTGATGCTGCTTGGACGGGTCATCGAAAAGGCCTCGGACAAACTCGACATCGAGGCGAAGGTTTCCGAGTTGCCCAGATGGTTTGCGGGCCTGAATATCATTTACGACGAACTCCAGGGGCCCTTTGCTTCCGTTACCAGGGACAAGTTCACCAACCTTTTCAAGGACGCCATAGCCTTAAATACGATTACCATCGATATTCCGCAGGAAGTCGTTATCGCCCAGTTCGCGGAGGCCTCGCTGAAATCACTCGACCCCTACACGACGCTGGTCTGGCCCGAGCAGATAAAGGAATTCCAGAAGAGTATGACCCAGCAGTTCAGCGGTATCGGCATCGAAATATCGAAAGCCACCGGTGTTCTGAAGATCATGAGCCTTCTGCCCAACACGCCTGCCTATACTTCGGGTCTCGATGCCGACGACAGCATTTTAGAGGTCAACGGAGAGCCTACCAACGACATGTCGATACTCTGTGCGGTAAGTAAGATCACCGGGCCAAAAGGCACCGACGTTACTCTCACGGTACAGCACGAAGGGTCGGAGGAAACCGAAGAGATCACTATCACGAGGGGCGTTATCGAAGTGCCGCCCACTCGCGGATGGCAGCGAACCGAGGACGGAAAATGGCGGTTCCTGATCGACCCGGAGAACCGCATCGGGTACATTCGGGTCACGGCCTTTACGGAAAAGACTGTGCCGGATCTGGAAGAGGTTCTCGATTCGTTGGAGAAGGATTCGCTCAACGGGCTTATCCTTGATCTGCGTTTCAATTCGGGCGGATATCTTACCAGCGCCTCGAAGATGGTCGATCTGTTCGTCAAGGACGGGCTGATCGTCAAGAGCCAGCCGCGATACGGATTCTCGACCGTCGAAATGGCCCACCGCATAGGGACTCACCCGGACTACCCGATAGTCGTCTTGATAAACGGGCAATCGGCCAGTGCCTCCGAGATCGTTGCTGGTGCGCTTCAGGACAAAAGTGTTAAAAGAGCGACACTCGTCGGCAGCCGATCGTACGGAAAGGGTTCCGTTCAGATCATCACCGGCTATACCGAGGGCGGCTCGCAACTGAAATACACGATGGCCTATTACTACCTGCCCTCCGAGCAGAGGGTCAAGAACCGCGACGTAATGGAAAAGCTCGGCAGAAAAGACTGGGGTATCGCCCCGGATGTCGAAGTTGAGCTTCTGCTCAACGAGATGCGGACATTGGCCGAGGTCCAGCGGGACAATGACGTGCTGACAAAGGCCGACCACGATCTGGACTCGCAGCCGGTAGAGCGCCACTCGCTTACTGAAACGCTCGAATCCGACCCGCAACTGGCGATCGGACTGCTTGTCGTCAAGAGTAAGATCCTGTATGAAGGCGGCAAACTGAAATTTCATATAAGAACGGCCAAAACCGACATCGGCAAAGACGCCGCCAACAATTAACAAGAGCAATGGACTGCATGAAAAGGATGGGAACTTGTCGCAACAAAAAGGCATAAGCACACTCAGTGAGCAGAGAATCCGCAAACTCGACCGGATGCGCGAATTAGGCATCGACCCCTACGGGCAAAAATTCGACAACGTAGAGGCCGCCGAGGTGGCCAGGGAAAGATTCGTCGACGACGATGACAGCCTGCGGGCCTGCTGTGCCGGAAGGATCGTGCTGTTGCGCGATATAGGCAAGCTGATATTCATCACTCTCCGCGATTCCAGCGGCACCATCCAGTTGGGGCTCAGCAAGAAGCTGCTTGCCGATTCGTGGGAGATGATAAAACTGCTGGATCTGGGGGATATCGTCGGGGCCGAAGGGTCTCTGGGCAAGACGAGAACGGGCGAGATCACCATCTGGGCCGAAAGCGTTACGCCCTTAGGCAAATCCATACTGCCGCCGCCGGAAAAGTTTCACGGCCTGGCGGATGTCGATCTGAGGTACAGGCAAAGGTATGTCGATATGTGGGCGAATCCGGAGGTTATGGTGCTTTTCAAGAAGAGAAGCGCTATGGTCGCATCGATCCGCACCTTTCTGCAGGCCAGGGGGTTCTGCGAGGTCGAGACGCCTATGATGCAGACCATCGCCGGCGGTGCGGCAGCGAAGCCTTTTATTACGCATCACAACAGCCTCGACATGGATTTGTTCCTTCGTATCGCGCCGGAGCTTTTCCTCAAGAGGCTGCTCGTCGGCGGTATGGAAAAGGTTTTTGAGATAAACCGCAACTTCAGGAACGAGGGACTGAGCACCCGGCACAATCCGGAATTTACGATGCTCGAACTCTACCAGGCCTATGCCGACTATAATGTGATGATGGATATCACCGAAGAACTTTTCGGGATGCTGGTCGATGAGCACTGCTGCGGACCGAAGCTGCCGTTTGGCGAGGCCACCGTCGACTACTCGCGACCGTGGCGAAGGGCCAAATATGCCGACCTGCTCAAGGAACACGCCGGATGCGATATCGACGACCTCGATGCAGTGAGGAAGAAGGCTGCCGAGCTGGAGATCAATCAGACCAATATGGACGACGCCATCGTTATCAACGAGGTATTCGAGGCCACCGTCGAGCATAATCTCATCGACCCGACCTTCGTCATTGACTACCCCACCGAGCTTTGCCCGCTGACCAAGACGAGCACCAGCGACCCTCGTTACGCCGAGCGGTTCGAGCTGTTCATCGCCGGGATGGAACTGGCAAACGCCTACACGGAGCTGAATGACCCTGCCGTGCAGGAAGAAAACTTCAGATCGCAGCTTCGCGGGCAGACTGACACAATGGCGACGATGGACGAGGACTTTATCAACGCCCTGAAATATGCGATGCCGCCGGCTGGCGGGCTGGGGATCGGGATCGACCGACTCATCATGCTCCTAACGGGCGCCACCAGCATCCGCGATGTCGTACTGTTTCCGCTGCTAAAGACCGCACCGGGAACCTAACCCACCTGTCAACCGGGAATTACGAAGAGCTTATGAAGCATTTGAGCCTTTTTCTTTGCGTCAGGTATCTTACGAGCAAAAGGATCGTTCTTCTTAGTATCGCCGCTGTTGCTATAAGTGCCGCACTGCTGATCGTTGTCGCCAGCCTCTTTAACGGTTTTATCGACGCGTTCGAGAGCACCGCAGCCGAGCAAACCGGCGATATCGTCGTCGCGGCGCCCATTGGCTACCGGATATCCGATTACGATCCGCTCATTAGCAGGCTCCGGGATAGCGAAATCGTCGACGCCGCCACGCCCGTACTTGTCGGTCAGGGGCTGCTGCTGATCGATAAGGGAAATGTTCGGGCTGTCAGCGTTTGGGGGATAGACCTGGCTACCCGGCAAAAAGTTACGCCGGTTGGTGAGCTGCTCATCAGGCAAAAGGACGCGGCGCCGCCGGCCTTTTCGCCGCCGGGAGAGCCGGAGCAATTGGGCGGTTTTGTCGGGATCGGTGTCATCGCCACTCCCGACGAAAAGACCGACGAGTATGACATGGAGAAGGTAAAGGCGACCATCGGCAGGAGGGTGGCTCTTACCACGGGGACGGCAACGCGAGAGCCGTCATCGCCCGGCGGAGAGATCGAAACCACCGCTGGCACGCAATCGTTTAAGCGCAGAACCGTCAAATTTACCGTTACCGACGTGGTCTATAGCGGCATGTACGATATCGACAGGGAGTTCATATATCTGCCCATTACGGATATGTCGGCCCGGATCTATCCCGGCGAAAAATCGCAGGCTGATACGATCCAGATCAAACTTGCCGAAGGAGCCGACCCGGAAACCGCTCTGGCGGTGGTCGGCGGGATATGGATGGACTTCGCACGGGACAGGTTCGCCTGGGCGGGATATGCGACAATCTCGACCTCCGTGGAGATGCAGGCCCGGCTCATCGGCGAATACAAAAAGCAGCTTGGAATGCTCATGCTCATATTCGGCGTCCTCAGCGGCGGCGTGGTCCTGCTGATATCCTGTATTTTCTATCTCATCGTCATCACAAAGCAAAAGGACATCGCCATCGTAAAAAGCTGCGGGCTTGGCTCGGGCGCCGTAGCCGGTCTCTTTGTCGCATTTGGAGTCACCGTAGGGCTGGCGGGCTCGGCCCTTGGCTCGGCTCTGGGCTATCTTATCACGAAGAATATCAACCCGATCGAGCGATTTGTGAGCGGTATGATGGGGATCAAACTCTGGAAATCCAGCACCTATATGTTCAGCAGGATCCCCAATCAGATCGACACCGAAGTTGTCGGCTGGGTGATTATCGCCGCAGTCTCAGCCGCTGCAATAGGAGCGCTCATACCGGCGATCGCGGCGGCAAGACTAAAGCCCGTGGAAATATTGAGATATGAATGATCGCTAAATCGAACAGGTAAATTTGTGCTGAAAAATGTATAAACTGATTCTGCCAACAAGGTATTTTTTCAAGAGACGCATCAGCATCCTTGCCGTTGTCGCTGTGGCGCTCTGTGTTTTTATGGTGGTCGTCGTCATGACCGTGATGGGCGGGCTGGTAGGTGAGTTCAGAGACAAAAACCACGACTTTTTCGGCGACTGCATCGTCGGCACCGACTCGCTCGTGGGATTTGCGTATTATGACGATTTCATTGCCGAACTGAAAGAACAGGACTTTGTTCTCGAAGCGACTTCTGTCGCAAAAGGCTTTGGGCTGATGACCCAGTCCGGCGCCGACTGGAACCTTGGCATTGAGATCATGGGTTTTGAGCCCGCGGCATACGCGCGAATTACGAACTTCGCCCGGACAGTCTACTACCACAAGCAAAATCCCGAAGAGGCATTTATCCCGTCGCATGACCGGACTCTGCCCGGATGCATCCTCGGTATCGACATGTCGCCCGTTGCCCGCGACTCGCAGGGCATATACTATCACAACGAAACGCCGTACAGGTACGAACTGATAATAAGTTGTTTCCCGCTCACCGCCAAAGGGGGGCTGGCGAAGGCCGGGCTCGATCTGGCTAATACGAAAAATTTCTACTACAGCGACGATTTACACAGCGGGCTGCCGAAGATCGACGGCAAAATGGTATTCATGTCGCTTGGCGACGCTCAGCAGATGCTTGGTATGGCCGGCCCCGAGCCGCGAGCGAGCGCTATACACATTAAATTTACCGATGCGATCGGCGTTGCCGCTGGCTGCGAGAAGATCGGTGTGATCTGGCAGGGCTTCCTTGAGAGCAATAAAGACAGGCAATACGCCTCTCTCCTGGGAAATGTGACCGTGCAAAGCTGGCAATCGTATAGGCGGGGCAGCATCGCGCCGATGGAGAAGGAGCACACGATGCTGATGTTCGTTTTTTCCATGCTCGGCATCATCACCATCTTTATTATCTTCGTGGTCTTTTACATGGTCATCAGCCACAAGAGCAAGGACATCGGCATCCTCAAGAGCATCGGCGTCTCCAGGGCGAGTATCGTCGGCATTTTTCTCGCTTTCGCCTCGATCATCGGCGTCATCGGCGCCGCTATCGGCACGGCAGCCGGATGCGCGTTTCTCGCCAGGATCAATGTTCTGGAAGACTGGCTCTTCGATAAATTTCAGTGGCAACTCTGGGACAGAAGCGTATACGCGATCGGCGATATCCCCAACAAGATCGAATGGCACGTCCTGGCGATTATTGCGGTTTCCGCCTTAGCTGTCTCGCTGGTGGGAGCGGTTATCCCAACCCTGAGAGCGGCTGGGAAACAACCCGTCGAGATTTTGCGGGTAGACATGTTATAAATCAAACTGACCGTTTTTTCAAAACGGACCAGCGTGATTTAGACAGATTGGTGCGAAATATCGCACCCTACGTGACTATAAATTACTTGAATGGAAGACGCCTTGATGGATAATGGCCTTGCGATGGAGAAACTATGAGCGAAATCATAAATGCCGCTGGGATACATAAGACCTACCGGATGGGGCGGACCAGTATCGAGGTCCTCAAGGGCCTGGATCTGTCCGTCGAGCGCGGCAGCTTTCTGGCCATTATCGGCTCTTCCGGCAGTGGCAAAAGCACCCTTCTGCACATCCTCGGGGCCCTGGACAGGGCCGATGCCGGAACCGTTCAATTCAACGGCTCGGCTCTGGATAAATTCGGCGCCCGCAGGCTCAATCAGTTCAGGAACAAGACTGTCGGGTTTGTCTTTCAATTCTATCACCTGCTCGACGAACTGACGGTATTGGAGAATGTTACGCTTCCGGCGATGGCTGCGGGTGGTACTTTTGCGTGGCTTACGCGGAGGAAAAGTGCGAAGAAGAAGGCAATGAACCTGCTTGAAAGGTTTGGGCTCGGGGCCAGGATCACCCACAAGCCCTATCAGCTTTCCGGCGGGGAACGACAGAGGGTGGCTATTGCCAGGGCACTGATGAACGATCCTGAGATCCTTTTGGCCGATGAGCCGACGGGAAACCTTGACTCTGAGACGGGAAATGGTATCCTTGATGCCCTTGAGGAGCTTAACAGGGACGGCCAGACTATAATAATGGTAACTCACGACGAAAAGATCGCGCATCGGGCATGTGAGATCATTACCCTGGCCGATGGAAAAATTGTTTAACGCGTCGGTCGATCCGGCTGAGGAAATGCTTCGGAGTATGAATTATGGCCTTAAAAGTTTGGTTAAATGACAAGCTGGTTGATAAAGATCAGGCGAAAATCTCCGTTTTCGACCATGGGCTGCTCTACGGCGACGGCATTTTCGAGGGGATTCGCGTCTATAACAGCAAAATATTCGAATTTGACGCCCACATCAAGAGGCTCTACCAGTCCGCAAAGGCCATTCGCCTGGTAATTCCCATGGACGCTGACACTCTCAAGGACGCCGTAAACCAAACCGTTGTCGCCAACAACATTGAAAATGGCTACATCCGCCTGATTATAACCCGCGGCATTGGCGATCTCGGTCTGGACCCATTGATCTGCAAAGACGCCGGGGTTGTTGTCATCGCCGACCATATCCAGCTCTATCCGGAAGAGTTCTACGAAGAAGGACTGACCGTCATCAGCGGCACGACTATCCGCAACCACCCGATGTCCCTGCCGCCGCAGATCAAGAGCCTTAACTATCTGAACAATATCCTGGCAAAGATCGAGGCCATCGATGCCGGCGCCGCGGAAGTTATCATGTACAATCACGAAGGGTATGTCGCCGAAGCCAGCGGGGACAACGTCTTTATCGTCCGGGACAGCATCATCTACACGCCGCCCGTCGAGGCCGGCTCGCTGGAAGGCATCACCCGCGACGTCGTTATCCGCCTGGCGACAAAAGAGAATATTACCGTCATAGAAAAGAACCTGACCCGCTGCGATCTGTACGTTGCCGATGAATTTTTCCTGACAGGGACCGCTGCGGAGGTTATCGGGATAGTAAAGATCGACGGCAGGATCATCGGAGACGGAAAGCCCGGAGCGACCACCCAACTGCTTAGAGAGAAGTTCGACGAATACACACGTGCCTGAGCCGGCAGTCGCGATTAAGAGATTCCGCGTGGGCCGGGGCCCACCCTACAGACTCGAATAGCAACCATCCACCTCGGCGATGCCTCGGTGGCTGCCACCCGTTGCAAGCGTGGTAAGACGTTCAAACATGCTTGTGTAAGCACAAGCATGGCACCGGCGCAATGTTTAACTGGAACTAATATACGCAGAATTGATCGTCGTCGGCTTACCCCAACAGGCCGCTTTAGTTTCCCTGCAATTGCTCTTTGGCCTGTCCGACGAGGTAGAAGCTTCCTGTTATGCATATAAGGTCTTCGCGGCTTACTGCGCTGCGGGCTATGCGGTTAGCTTCACGTATGGTCATCGCCGTCTGGCACATTTTGCCGCATATCTCGGTATATCTATCCGCCAGGTCCTGCGGATAGACCGCCTTGGGACTGTTGCTTCGGGTAAAGATCACCTTGTCCGCCCCATAGCGAAGCTGGTCAAGCATACCATCGATGTCCTTATCTTTGTTACAGCCGAATATCATCACCATCGAGTCATACGGAACATGCTGGCCGATCGCCTGTATCAATGCCCGAATGCTGGCGGCATTATGGGCTGTATCGACTATCGTTCGCGGGTCGTTGCAGATTATCTCCATCCTGCCGATCATCGAAACCTTATTGAGGCCGCGTATCGCCTTGTCATCGTCGATCTCGTAGCCCTGGGCCTTGAGTTTATCCAGCATTGCCAATGCAAGACCGCAGTTTATCGCCTGATGCTCGCCCGGAAGCGGCACTCTCAGATGCTCGAATTTGCTCGTTGGGGTCGTTACGCAGATCCGGGTATGAGGCCCCTCCTCCCGCGACGACTCGAACCGATACGAAAAATCGATGTCACGACCGGTCACACGCAGAGGAGCCTTGACCGAATTAGCCTGACGCCTGAGCGCACGCATCGCAAGCGGATCCTGAGGGACGGTTATCACCGGAATACCCTTCTTGATCACGCCGGCCTTTTCCTTGGCAATACTGTGAATGTCGTCTCCGAGCAGATTCTGATGGTCAATACTGATGCTGGTGATACCGATCACGGAGGGCTTGATCACATTGGTACTGTCGAGCCGACCGCCGAGACCGGTTTCAATGATCGCAATGTCGACCTCTTTGTCGGCAAAGTGCATAAACGCCAGCGCCGTCATTATCTCGAAGAAAGTCGGAGCGTCATCGGCCTCCGCCATCTTTTCAACCGTCGCGTGAACACGATTAATCAGCGAAAGCATCTCTCTTTCCGTGATCATTTTGGAGTTGATCGCAATTCGCTCGTGCAGAGTCGTAACGTGCGGCGAGGTGTACAGACCGACACGGTAGCCATTGGCCTCCATCATCCGCGCAAGCATCGTCGCAGTGGAACCCTTGCCCTTGGTCCCAGCAATATGCACCGTCTCCGTCTTCTTGTGCGGATTGCCGATCCTCTTGAGGAACGCATTCATCCGATCAAGATTGAAGGTCGTTACATTGTAGCGGAGACGACTTTGCCTCTCGTAGTCAGTACGGTCAAACAGATAGCGCATCGCCCGTTGATACGTGCGAAACGCTAATTTCCGCTTAACTTTGCCGACTGAGGAGGTTTTTTTTGCCTTCCCGCTACTCTTAATTCCTTTTTGCGTAGCTGCCATAGGCCAATACCATAACAGGAACGCCCTTCCAAGTCAAGCCCAAATGGCCGATAATTCTGGGATTAACAGGCCGCACGAGGCCATGACGCCGCGTAAGTCCTTGATTCACAAGGCTTTGCGTGCAAAAAAATAAAGGCCATATCCATGGCAGCCAGGAGCATAGATAAGGTGAGATTGCTCAATAATAAGGTGGTCTTATTACAGCTACTGTTTCAGTATCATTTGGCGGCTATTTGGTGATTTACTCGCACACATTCCAGTTGAGAGGTAAAAACTCTTGCAGAGAAGTCGCGGAGGCGTTATTTTGTTGCAAAGGGCGGACAGGACTGTTATCCACGCCGCAATAAAAGATATATATATACTATTCATGAAGGAATTTACAAATGACCCAACCGGAGCCTAACCCGGGCCTTTCACCGCTCGACGAATTGTGCATCCAGACCATCAGATTTTTGTCGATGGACGCCATCCAGAAAGCAAAATCCGGCCATCCCGGTATGCCAATGGGTATGGCTGCTGCTGCTTATACGCTATGGGCAAGACACCTCCGCTTTAATCCGGAGAATCCGAACTGGCTTGGCCGGGACCGATTTGTTCTCTCGGCTGGGCATGGAAGCATGCTGCTTTATTCCCTGCTCCATCTGACGGGGTATGATCTGTCGCTCGATGAGCTACGAAACTTTCGCCAGCTTGAAAGCCTGACGCCGGGCCATCCGGAATACGGTTTGACCGCCGGCGTGGAAGTAACTACCGGCCCCCTGGGTCAGGGCATTGCCAACGCGGTAGGTATGGCTATCGCCCAGAAGTACCTGGCTGCGAGATACAACCGGGATGGTTTTGACGTCTTTGACTATAACATCTACACCATAGCCGGAGACGGATGCCTTCAGGAAGGGATCTCCTCCGAGGCCTCGAGTCTCGCCGGGCACCTTGGTCTGGACAATCTCATCGTAATCTACGACGACAATCACATTTCCATCGACGGTGATACGTCGCTTTCCTTCACTGAGGACCGCGCTGCAAGATATAAGGCGTACGGCTGGAACGTCCAGGTTATAGAAGGCGACGGAAACGATATGAATGCTTTCGAGCTGGCCCTGGATAGCGCCAGGACTGAAAAGGATCGTCCTACCCTGATCCAGCTTCGCACCCATATCGGTTACGGCAGCCCCAACTTTCAGGACACCCACACGGCACACGGTGCACCGCTCGGTGATGACGAAATAAAGCTCATTAAGACCAACTTCGGATGGGATCCTGAAAAAACCTTCCACGTGCCAGATGCGGTTACCACTCACATGCGGACCGCGGTGGATCGGGGCCGCCAGTTTGAGCAAGACTGGTCCGACGTATACGCCAGGTATGCCATGGAGCATCCGACCCAGGCCCGGGAGATCCAAAACGGTCTGGACAACAAGGTCGACTTCAACCTCGAGGCATTATTGCCGGCATTCGAGACGGACAAGGCTATGGCCACGAGAAAGGCCTCCGGTGCGACGCTGGATGCGATCATGCCGCAACTGCCCCTTATTCTTGGCGGCTCAGCCGATCTTACGCCGTCGAATAACACGAGGTTTGCCGGTGTTGAGGATTTCCAGAAGGCCTCTCCCGCCGGACGATACGTTCGGTACGGCGTGCGCGAACATGCGATGGGTGCGATAATGAACGGGATCGCCGTCAGCGGACTGCTCAGGCCTTATGCCGGCACCTTTATGGTCTTCGCCGACTATATGCGTCCGGCTATCCGGATGGCTGCCCTGTCGCATTATCCGACGGTTTTCGTCTTCACGCACGACAGCATCGGTGTTGGCGAGGATGGGCCCACGCATCAGCCCGTCGAACATCTCGCATCGCTGCGTGTGATACCCAACCTTGTCGTGATCAGGCCCGCCGATGCCAACGAGACCGCTCAGGCGTGGAAATACATTGTCGAAAATCGGGATCGCCCCATTGCCATCGCGCTGACGCGTCAGGGCCT
>DAOVVQ010000189.1 GCA_030637065.1 Planctomycetota bacterium | reverse complement strand
TCGAGGCTGACGGAAGCATAACCCATGAAACAAGGATCTATGCGACAACGTACGGCCCCAGTGGCGAATGGGTTGAGGGTCAATCTGCTGAGGACGCAAACAGCCTGATCGGCGCAACCAACGATCTTGTCCAGGGCGCAATTGTGGCGGCGACAACCGAAAGCTGGTCTACACACGACAGAAAGCAGTTTGACGTCTCTGATATGATCATCGAGTCGGACGGCAAGGTAACCCTGCAACTCTTTACCGACCAGATCGACTCACAGGAGGACTTCCGATCGAAGGAAAACACTGACAGTGGTGTACTGCCAGGCGGAAACGCAGCGACGCTGACGGTAACCTACGACCCGAATCTCGCTTACGCACCGGGCGTATCCGGTGGCGTACTCAACGGCGAGACGGGTGTATATCCGCGTCCGACGCTCTCGTGGAAGAGTCCTTCAGGTGTGGGAACTAACTATTTGTGGTTCGGTACCAGCGAGGCCACGATGACCCTGATCTGGAGCGGTTCGGTAAGCGGCAGCAAGAGCCTGTACCTGCCGACCTACTATGGCGATCTTGCCCTGAGCACAACCTACTACTGGAAGATCGTAAACAGCATCCCCGGTGGCGACGGCGACGGAGCAGTCTGGAGCTTCACCACGTATGACAGCAACATTGCACCGACAGTCGATGCCGGCGGACCGCACAGCACGTACACCAAGCGCGGCGGCGAGGTTAATGCCTTGGCTGTTGCCAGCGATCAGGATAGCTATCCCAATCCAGTGACAGTCACTTATTGGAGGCAGTATAACGGCCCCGCAGGTGGAAGTACGATCGGATCTCCAACATCATTTGCCCCGGATATCACTATATCCAAGCCCGGAACGTATGAGTTCCTCTGCATGGTCTCCGATGGCGAGTCGGATTCCAACGATATCATGATAGTTAACGCCACCAAGGAACCGCTTCCGTTCATGGTATTTACCCCGTCGGATGATGCGGGAATACACGGCGGCACCGGAAACGATCCTGATAACAACGTGAGGAACTACGGCGCAGAGCCCGTCCTGATGACCAGAAACGGTGGCGGCAATACCAACTGGCGGTCCTACGTCAAGTTCGACCTCAAGAGCATTGTCGGTAACGCCCGCCAGGCTTCGCTGAGTATCGTAGCCGCTGAGAACATAGATAACGGCGCCGCGACGGTCTGGTCAACTACTTATGGCGATAGCGGTGAGTGGTTCGAAGGTGACGGCATGATGGACACCAACGACCTGTTCGTCGATACTACCGGCGTTGGTATAACCCACTCGCCAGCCAGCGACAGACCCCAAAGGGTCGTCGAGCTTGACCGCATAGGCAGTTCTGCCAACTGGCTTAACGGCGAGAGAAAGACCTTCGATGTTTCCGGCATGGCGATCGAATCCGACCAGAAGGTGACGTTGGAGATACGCACAACCCAGGATAATGACCGTCAGGACTTCCATTCCAAAGAAAGCCTCGTGCCGGACACTATTCCGATACTGACAGTCTACTACGATCCCAACCAGGCCTATCTGCCCGGACCTTACAACAACGAAACCGATGTCAGCCCGCTGGATATGCCGCTTACGTGGAAGACCAACGTGGCAACAGCGGATAACGACGTCTGGTTCGGAACCAGTGCCGGTAGTCTGGAACACAAGGTCACAATTGCCACCGACACCGATCCGAACATGAGTTGGATGCCGGATGTGGCACTTGCCGCTGAGGCTACGTACTTCTGGCGGATCGACACTGACTCAAGTGAAGGTCAGGTCTGGAGATTCACCGTCAAGAGTAACGATCCGCCCACGGTTGACGCCGGTAATACCAGGATAGCTTACCTGAGTAAGGGCGGAACGATTACGCTCGATGGCTCTGTCACCGACGACCTGCTGCCGGATTGGGGAACGGTTACTACTACATGGTACGTGGAAAGCAAACCGGACGGTGCAAGCGTCACGTTCGATCCGGATGCCTCCGACATGACGGCAGAGGCCACCTTCGACCTCCTCGGCGACTATGTGCTTCGCCTCCAGGCGAGCGACGGCGAAGAGGATGCCAATGACCTCATGAACGTTCTGGTCCTCGAACGGCCTCTGGTCGAGGATTCGCGACTGCCCACCGATGACGCGTATGTCAACAACCAGAACGATTCCACCCGCGACCGCAACTATGGTGCCGGCACCGATCTAAACGTCAGGTCCGGTGACAACAGGCGGTTTAGTTACCTCAAGTTCGACCTCAGCGACATTGTCGGAAACATCCGCCTGGCGACACTTGACCTTAACCCCAGGGAAGATATGGATGACACCCAGGTCTCGGCGGTTACTTATGGCTCAGGCGAATGGTTCGAGGGATCCGGCCCCGCCAGCGGAACCGACCCGAATGATTACTCCGGTGTCGGTATCACCTGGAACAGTGACGATCTCGTCTGGGGCAGTCAGCTTGACGAAATCCTCGGTATTATCGCCGATACTACGTATGAGTTTGACGTTACCGACATGGCGATCGAATCTGACGGCAAGGCGACATTTGGACTTACCACTTCACGCGACGGCGGCGTCAATAGCTGGAGATCAAAGGAAGTGGACAACGAAAACAGGTGGCCTGTACTGACGATCATCTACGATCCGAACCAGGCTTATCGTCCCGGCAACCTCGGCGGTCCTGGCGATGGCGCAATCGAGGTCCATCCGCGACCCGATGCGTTTACGTGGAAGGCCGGCGGAGATACAACGGTCAATCGTTTCTACTTCGGTACCGATGAGAATAATCTCATTCAGTTAGATGGCGACCTGGCTGCAAGCAGCGGCGCGGACATGAGCATGGATGTCTTTACCTGGTTCGGCGAACTGCTGGCCAATACGACCTACTTCTGGCGTATCGACAGCGATTATTCCGTCGGTGAGACCTGGGAGTTTGTCACTATGGTCAACCATCCGGATGCACCGATCCTGCTGACACCTAATGACGGTGCCCTGGATGCGCCTCCTGTCGCCCTGAGCTGGTCTGCCAGCGAAACCGTCGAATCCGAGGGCGGCTGGTATGACCTGCACCTGAGCACGGACCTGACGGCCGTACAAAGCCTCAGCGCCCTTGTCGCGACGCTCGATGCCGGTACCTTGGCTGTCGAGATTGCCAACCTTGATCTTGAAACGGTTTACTACTGGACCGTCCAGGCTACACACGCCAGCAAGGGCCCATGGCCGGCGGCAGACGTATTCGGCTTCGTAACGAACAACTACGAGCAACTCGAAGGCTTCGAAGATGTAAACGCCGTAGAAGATTACTGGGTCGCAGGCGGCGGAGCAACGATCAGCACCGGAACCTATGACCAGGGCGGCGATCAGTCAATGAAGATCGACTATATTGATTCGTCAGCACCTGCGGCGATAGGAACGCTTAGCATTGGGCCAAGAGACTTTAGTCCCGCAGGCGGTGGAGGTCGTGTGGCCATGAGGATCGGCTACCACGGGCTTGAGACCAACGATCCCGCTGAAGAGTGGATGTACGTACGACTTACAGGAAGCTCGGGTTCGGTAGCAAACGCCTACTGGCTGGAAGACATCACCGAGTACAGTTGGCTGGCCTGGGACAATGTCAACATTGATCTGGCCGACTTTACCGGTGCCGGTCTCGATGCGGTAACAGAGATCGCAGTCGGTATAGGCGACGGCAGCGGCGGCGAAAGCGGAACCCTCTACATCGACAACATCAGGCTCTATGCAAGCAGATGTGTAACGTCCGAAGTTGACGGTTTCTTCATTGGCGGTGATTGTTACGCCGATGAGCCCAATGAGCTGTTGGCTCTGTCTGAGCACTGGCTTGCAGAGGAAGTCACTGTAACCGGCGCAAGCGATCCGGGCACCGACGGACTGTTGCTGCACTTTGCATTCGATGAGACCGAAGGCGACTTTATCAGCACAACTTCGATCGGGACGACTACAGCATTCCTTGAAAGGGGCTCCAATCTCAGCTACAGCCAGGCTCCCGCACCCATACCGGGCGGCGGCGGAAGCAGCATCTACGTAACCAGGAGCGAGCGGATAGAAATTGAAGATCCGAACCTGGCCGGTGCCGATGGTGCCGTAACCGTTTCGTTGTGGGTCATGGGCGACGAGATCACCAACCAGATAAACGACAAGGGCAAACTGCCCGTCCAGGAACCCTTCAGATTCCGCATAGGCGGCAGCAACTACTGGCAGATATATGCAACCGGTAACAGCGGTAACCCAAGAAAGACCGGTGGCGGCAATACCGTCAGTTGGAACGGTGAGGACACCATACCGGATGATTGGCAGCTCGCATGGCACCACATCGCGGTGATCCATGACAGCAGTACCAATTTCGAAGCCCTGTACCTTGATGGTGTAAAACGCGCTCACGACGGTTACTGGCTCACCGACAACATTATACTCGATCCGTTCGCGGGCGGCGACATCACTGAGATACGGGTGCCACACAACAACAGGTTCGACGGCTTCATCGATGAGTTGCGTGTCTATGATCGGGCACTAAGCCAGCAGGAGATACTCTTCCTGGCCAACGAGACGGAAGTAACCCAGCCGGTAGTAGGAACAGGACCGGACACCAACGACGACGGCAACTTCGACTACGAGGACCTGGCCGATCTGGCAGAAGTATGGTACCTGGAAAAACTGTTCCCGTAACAGTGTTGTAAAACAGCCGATTTGGCTGTAAGATTTTCACGGGCCCGCATCGATCCGTTCGGTGCGGGCCCTTTTTTTGCCAATGCCCCACTATACCAGCCTCATATTGTAACGGTGCCATGCTTGTGCCTGCACAAGCATGTTTTGGATGCCATCTAAAGCTCAATGACGACGGGTGGCAGCCACCGAGGTATCGCCGAGGTGGATGGTTGCTACGAGCAGGAAACGTCCGATATATCGCCAGCGAAAGGGCCAGGCAGTACGCATTTGGGGCCAGAAATGCGCAAAATGGTGAAAAAAAAGCCTCGATTTGGCTTTTTCCTATAAGGGAATGCCCTATAATATACAAAGTGAGGTTCGGCTGGAGGAGTTGTTTTATGCTCTCAGGCCCATCTCGGAGCGAGGAACAGGAGGTTCTTTTGCAGGTTACAGAGGACTGCCTGCAATCTTTTTGCACTATGGAGTCTGGTTAAACCGTCGGCTGCTTTGGCCGATAAGTATGATGTAATTTAATAAGATTTCCGCCAGCGGCGACATTTCACCGATGGCCGGACAACAAAAAAGGGGTGCTTTGTCAAAATAAAAGAGCGAATGAGAGGAAATTTTTCCTTTTTGCGATATGATCTCGATTCTTATTAATCTTTTGAAAGGGAGGCTTGGAATGAGTAGGAAATTATGTCTTTTAACAGTCTTGATGCTGACCGTCGCCGCCAATGTGGCATGGGCCGGTATTCCCGTAACGGAGTCGTTCGGCACTCAGGGCGCTATAGACGTCAAGGGCGCCGGCAATGAGACGCCTCTGACGCAGGCTGCTTCCGGTCTGACCTGGGGTGGTTACAACAACTATATTACCACCAACACCAGGATAGTAAACATCCAGGTAGTAAGCGGCGGCATCGAGTTTCATGGCCGCATAATTGGCAGCGGCGGCGGGCCTGGTTCTTATTTCTACACATCGTTTCTGTCATCGCTTAACATGAGTAATGGCGCCACGCTTGACTTCATGGCGGAGATGAACAAGACGGGATATGCACCCACCGGTGTAAAGATACTCCTTCGTGCCTCCGGCGACTGGTATCTCAGTAATACCCCTGTGGATATCCTGGATGACGATTTATTCTCGGGAACCAAAAAGGCTTACTCTTTCGATCCTGCCGCGGACACAACATGGGATACACTTGACGCCACTACCGCTGCAATGCTCGATGCATTGGCAGCCGGCGACGAAGCGGACGTTAAGGGCCTGGGCACAGCTATCAACCTTACTAATACCGAACTGGCTGATGTAACAGGCGGCGGCTTCCTCCACGCCTCCAGTCCCGGTGACGGCAACCCAAAGCTGCAGTTCGATGACATTGTGTGGAATCTGGACCCCACTATGAATGTCGACCCTGTCGTCACCATTAACGGCGGCAGCACCGACGTAAAATATGCTCACATCGTAGCACTTAGTGGCGGCGACACTTACCCGGGACTCAACTTCATCCCGGGTGAGACTAATGATGGCTGGGAGAATATCACTGACGCAAAGGCTACAGATGCAGACGCCGGCGACACACTGACATACACCTGGACAGTAACCGACTACGTAGGCCCGGAAGACTGGGCTACCGCAATAGGAGACGTAGATTTCATACGAGAAGGCGGCAATGACGGCGCAGGCGCAAATGCCATTGACCCCAACATTTGGTACAAAGATATGGGTACCTATACAGTAGAGTTAACCGTCGATGACGGCGAAGACACTGACACTGCTATATTGACCCAGCATGTCGTCGATAACAGGGCACCGAGGATCGCCGGTATCGACGGTGGCAGGCAGAGGACGGTTTACGCCGGAACCACTATCGAAGGCTTGAATCCGACTGTGCGTGACGATAACTATCCGCTCAGTGTCGCCAAAGTCTGGCAGCACATGCGGGTCGTTTCAGGTCCGGCTTCGCTGACGTTCCACTATGGCGACAGCAAGGACGTTGATTCCTATGAGGGCATCGGCAAAAATCATCCGATACTCACCCATGAGCCCCAGGACCCCAATATCATTATCCCGGACGTTGTCGGCTTCTATGAGATCCGCGTTCATGCATACGACGGCGATTTGTACTCGTGGCAGTCGGCGACCGATCCTAACAGGCTCGTAGAGCTTACGGTCATCGACAACAAGGCCATGACAGACGTAGACGCAGGTGAAGACCAGATCGCCTCGCTATTGGCCGGCGGCCAGATCACGCTCGAAGGCTCGATCACCGACCCGGATCCCGAGATCGACAACAAGACCGTCGCGTGGTACGTCGATGAAGGTCCTTCCGGCGTTGACATCAGCCTTCCGGTCGCACTGGACAGCACGGCAACATTCGACACCCTCGGTGAGTACACCCTGCGGCTTGAAGTTACGGAAGTATCGGATAGCACCGGAACCATCGTCGAAAGCGACACTATGACGGTAACGGTCTTCCCGGCGGCAATGAATACAGCCGAACTCGTTCCCGAAGACGATGCAAGCGTTCGTAACGGCAGTAACAACTACGGTGCTGCCAGCAGTCTGCACATAAGCGCCAAAAACTCCCGACAGTCATATATCCAGTTCGACCTGAACCAGATTCCCGGTAACATTTACGAAGCTTACCTCGAGGTCGAAGCCAACGGCGAGATTGACCAGAATACACTTTGCTGGGCCGTAACCTACGGCCCCAG
>DAOVVQ010000132.1 GCA_030637065.1 Planctomycetota bacterium | reverse complement strand
GGCTTTAGGAATTCATGGTACAGTTTTTATCATAGCTCTTACAAGTTTTTTTAAATACGCAGACCGAACCACCATGTTTGAACGATCTTTTAAAATCTCGATGGACACTATACAAAGAATAAAAGAGAGGATTTACGGAGAGCTGTCAATAACTCTAAGGCCATTATTTGACCAACCTCAGGGCGAAGCAATAAAAATACTTGAAATCCTGAGACCTGACGGAGAAGCCTGGACAGAAGAAACAGTAGGAGTGAGTCCTCAGGAAACGGAGGATTATAAAAATGCGATTTATGGTTTGATTAAAAATTATACTATGGCAATGGGTGATTACAGAATTGTAAAAACAACAATTGATCGATGTAAGTTTTGGGCGGGATATTTAAGTTGGTCAATTCTGTCAGTCCTCATTATGCAAGGTTTAGCTCTTATTCATTGTGGCATAATTGATAAGGCGTTCTGTCTGTGTTCCAAGGACTTTCCAGTTTACGCCTTTATGCTTGTTACCGTTTGTTTGATTATTAATTGTTTTTTTTCACTTCCTCTGCTACTGTTCTACCATGGGAGAATCGACAAATATGGCCGTGAATATAATTGATTTTACAAAAGAGTCGTCTTTGTTGGAGCCTATAGCTAGATATATTAGGAGGAAGGGATTCCGCTTTCAAATGCAAGAACTCCCTTTTTATCAGCGTAGTGTTGATATATATGGCTTCTCGAAGATAACGAATAAGACCATTGCCATAGAATTGAAACTTCATAAATGGAAGAAGGCGATAGAGCAGGCGATTCTTTATCAACTTTGCGCTGATGAGGCATATATCGCCATGCCAAAGAAATTCATAGGGCGCGTTAATGTAGATTTACTTATAAAATATGGGGTTGGCTTAATCTCTGTAAGCCAAACCGGCAGATGTCAAAAAGTGGTCGAAGCTAAGCAATCATCCGTATTGAGAATTGGGTATAAAAATAATCATATTGATTATTTGCAAAGGCAAATAGATGGATAACAAGCCCCAACTAATAATACGCATGGGAAGCCATGCTGAAAAAGAGTATATCTTGAAACTTAGCAAGCAGTTTGATGGTATAATTGTTGGCGCTAATATTGTGGAGGCAACAGCGGGGGCAACTGCAAGTCTTCTTGGGCAAAAACTTAAAATACCGTATTATATCGACCCTATGACTTATGTATTTGGATGTGATCTTGAGGGGATTATGTCTGAGCGAAAAATTAAAGGGAAGAAGAAACCTGTCAAAGATTACAAAAGAGCCTATAAAAGATTGGCACCCGAATTAGGAGATATTTTTTCTAATACCTTGGAAAAACATAGGCCTATTAGCCCTGAGAATTTCACTGCCACAGCATTGAAACAAGTCTGCCAAAAAGTCATAGATTATCAGCTAAAAAGATTACATAGAGAATTCGAGAAGGACGATGAGTATAAGGAGTATGCCGATTCGATACCAAGGCCGGCAGGTGTTTTTTCTCCTTATTTTTTTATTAATTCTGATGATTGGTTTCGTTTATTTCTCAATCTTTCCAAGACTAGTGCCGCCATAAAACCCGGACCGCCGGTTTATTCCGTTTTATGCGCAGATTACAAAATGTTGATTGATAAATCTTTTATTGATAGGGCAGTTGCAGGAATACCAAAAACTGGCGTTAAGGGTGTTTGGCTATGGTTTTCAAACTTTGATGAATGGGTCGTTCAGGAAAAATATTTAGGAGCTTTCAAAAGTTTAGTTGAACAATTGAGTGAAAACGGTCTGGAAGTGTATAATAGACATGGAGGATATTTTAGTTTGGCCTTAAATAAAGTTGGCATGTCGGGTATAAGTCATGGGGTTGGTTATGGGGAAAAGAAGGATGTTTTGCAAATAAAAGGGCCGCCGAATGCGCCTGTGGTGCGTTATTACCTGCCCGACATATATAGACGGCTTGGTATGCTAGAAATCGAAAGATGTTTTAACGATTTGAATATTACTACTCCAACGGATTTTTACGAGAAAATTTGTGATTGTGTTATATGTAAGGGGGTAGTTAAAAATAGCATATTGGATTTTCAACGATTTGGAGAGATGCATTATGCAACGTCTGAATCTAAACGGCAATCACAAACATCTGCAGCAGCAAAAAGATGTCGCTTCCATTTTTTAGTGAATCGAATCATCGAAAAGGATTTTATTGGGGGAAATGACTTGGCGGCAATTATTCAGAAAATCAGTGATGCAGAAGAAAAATGGAAAGAGCAATTGCCAATCATCAACAATAGCAGACATATAGCCAGATGGAAGGCCGTCTTGTCATCCTAAATGTATCTTTTCATTGGTGCGAAGAATCGCACCCTACGTGTTTTTTTCATGCTTTTGCTGCTTACACGCGCTGCCACCCATGGGGATGAGCCGTTAGGCTGCTCTTACCGAAAACCTTGTGTTTTTGACTGTGTATCGAATGAATGGCATAATGGTTGTTTCGGTTGTTTGTTGTTTGGGTTTGATTTGGTGGGATATGGTTCCTGAATTTTGAAAGGATGGGCGGTTATGCGGATTATTCGGGTGTTTATTTATGCGATATTGGTGTTGTTTTTTTGCGGCTGGCAGCCGGTTTTGGGTGCTGGTGCCGGCGAGACCGAATATTCGGCTGTTTTTATGGATGGCGGGAAGATCGGTCATGTAATTCACATCCGCAGTGTAAGCGGGGGCGAGGTTACGACGACCGAGGAGATGAAGATGACGATCGCTCGCGGCGGATTTTCGATAACCGTCAGCACTACCGAGACCGCTATCGAAACCCTTGACGGCAGACCGCTCGGGTTCGAGGTTGTCCAGAATATGAGCGGGATCGAGCAGAAGAGCGTTGGGAAGCTAAACAGCGAGGGCAAGTTTGACGTTACCACCTCTGTGATGGGTACGACGCAGAATCAGACGGTCGATTATCCGGCTGGGGCGATTATGTCGGAGGGTATGAGGCTGCTGCAAATGAAGAAGGGGCTCGGTGCGGGCACGAAGTACGATGCGGTTCTTTTTGTTCCGTCGATGCTATCGGCTGTTAATGCCAGCGTCGTCGTGGGGGATCTCGTCAGTACGGACCTGTTCGGCAGAATGGTCAAGCTTACGGAGATGAAGGTCGCGATGGCCACGCCGGGCGGCGAGATGACCAGCACGAGTTATGTCGACAGGGACTTTCGGGCACATAAGACTATTATGCCGGCGATGGGGATGACGCTCGAGATAATCGCCTGTGCGAAGGAATTTGCCCTTAGCGAAAACGATGTGGTCGATTTTCTCGATAAGATGCTGCTGACGAGCCCGGTGCCGCTGGATAATGTCAGATCGAAGAGATCGGTAACGTATCAACTCGCACCTATAAATAACGCCAGGTTGCAGATCCCGTCCAGCCAGAATCAGACGGCTGTCGCCGGTAAGGACGGCAGGGTTATCCTCACGGTGCGCCCGGTTAAGCCGGCGGGCGGCGTTGGGTTTCCGTATTCGGGCGATCTGCCGGAGATAATCGAGGCCCTTAAGCCGACGCGTTATGTTCAAAGCGATGCGAAGGAGATAATCGACCTTGGTCGTCATGCCGTTGGCAGTACTAAAGATGCGGGGCAGGCTGTCAAGAAGATCGAGTCGTTCGTTAACGGCTATATTACGGAAAAGGACCTGTCCGTCGGTTACGCCTCAGCGTTGCAGGTGGCAGATAGCCGGCAAGGCGACTGCACCGAGCACGCGGTGCTTAGCGCGGCGATATGCCGGTCGGTTGGGATTCCGGCACGGGTGGTTACCGGGCTGGTCTACGCCGATGTGTTCTTAGGTGAAAGCGGCGTATTCGGCGCTCACGCCTGGACCGAGGCTTATGTCGGCGGAAAATGGATCGGGCTCGATGCCACAAGAGCGCCCAACGGCTACGGGCCGGGGCACATCGCCTTAGCTACCGGCAACGACGAGCCAGCGGTTTTTGCATTGGCGGCAACGTTGGGCAACTTCAAAATAGAAAAGGTTGTGATCGAGGATTGATTTATCCAGTAGCCAGTAGCCAGTAGCCAGTCACTGGCGGCATGGGCAATCCCGATATATCGGGACCCATCCTGCGAATCTACTCGAACTGGATGTCGGTCAGGACGAACTGGATGTTGTTGTTGCCGCGGTAGGTGTCTTTTCTGGCCTCGTAGGCGACGTTGAAATATTCGGTTTCCAGCAGCTTTTTCTCCAACGCCCCCATGCCAAAACCTATACACCTGACCGAGCCGGTATTGTCGGTGATGGCGATCTGCAGATGGTCTCCGCGCTGGCCGACCCTCTTTGGCGGCGAGAGCCACTTGACGCCCTTGCTGGCGAAGACGGGCCTTTCGTTGCCTGCGCCGAAGGGCTCGAGCATCCCGAGTTCGCTGACGACCGCACCGCTTACCTCGCCGATCGGGCAGCAGGCATCGATGTCGAGCCTGGAGACCAGTTCATCGCTATCGAGGTTCTGGCGGGCGTAATCTTCGAGCGCATCGGCAAAGTCGGGCACTCGGTCGGCTTCGATCTTAAGTCCGGCAGCCATCCGGTGGCCGCCGAAGCTGAGCAGATGCTCGGAGCAGGCTGTCAGGCCGGCGTGCATATCGAATCCGGAGATCGAACGGGCCGAGCCTTGGGCGATGCCATCGCCGTTGCCGGAATTTAAGAGGATCGTCGGGCGAAAGTAATCGTCGACCAGTCTTGACGCAACAATGCCGACGACGCCGGTGTGCCATTCTTCATGGGCCAATACGATGGTCCTTCTGTCAGGGTGATTGAGGCCGATGGCGAGTACCATTTCGCGGGCCTGCTTAAATATCTTCCGCTGTAACTGCTGACGCTGCTTGTTTTGCTGCTTGAGGTAGTCGGCGATCTGGGCGCATCGGTTTTCGCTGTCGCTGGTCAGGAGTTCGACCGCCAGTCGAGCATGGCCCATTCGGCCCGCGGCGTTTAGCATTGGAGCAAGGCGAAAGCCGATGTGATAGCTGTCGATCGACTCGCCCGAAAGCTCCGCCGATTCGATGAGGGCCTTGATCCCGCATATTTTTGTACTGCTGAGGGCCTTTAGGCCGTAGCTTGTAAGTATTCTGTTTTCGCCGCGAAGGTCGACGACGTCGGCGATGGTGCCTATTGCCGCAAGGGTGGTCGCGTTAAGGAGGAACTGCCGCATCTCGGCGCTGAGGCTACCGCCGGTCTTGAATTCGTTAGCGACGGCCCATGCCAGTTTCAGCGCTACCATCGCCCCTGCCGAGTCGGGGTTAGGATAGGATTCGTCAAGCCGCGGATGCACGATCGCCGCAACCGCCGGAAGCGGACCCGACGGCTGATGGTGGTCGGTAATGACCATATCGACTCCGAGTTGGCTGGCGAGGTCGGCCTCGATGGAGGCGGTAATGCCGCAGTCGACGGTGATGATGAGTTTGGCTCCGTTTTCGGCGAGCTGGGTTACGGCGTCGGAATTGAGTCCGTAGCCCTCGGTGATGCGATGGGGGATGTAATATTCGACGTCGGCCTTGAGTAGCGTGAGCAGATGCCAGAGGATCGTTACCGAGGTGATGCCGTCGACGTCATAGTCGCCGTAAATGACGATCTTTTCATGGTCGGCAATGGCTCGCATTATCCTCTTGACGGCATCGCCGATCCCGGGCATACGATCCGGCTCGATAAGCTCGGAGAGCTTTGGGCCAAGAAAGCTCTTAGCCTGATCTATAGAGACGATCTGCCGGTTGGCAAGGACCTGGGCGATAAGCTCGGAGACCTTAAGCGCACCAGCCAACTGCCGGACATCCGGATTCGCCTGCTTGATATGCCATTTTCGTTTTTGCATAATTTGTAGGATGGGTAACTTGTTACCCATGCGGTTTCCCTCGTTCGACACATCGTATTGAGCAGGTCAGCCGCGGTCAACTGCAAAAGCTGTCCTTCTGCGGTTATTATGCCCTCATGTACAATCCGCCGTTTACGGCAATGTATTCTCCTGTTATGAAGGCGGCGGCTTCGCTGGCGAGGAACAATATCGCCTTTGCGACGTCCTCTGCGGTTCCGTTTCTGCCCAGGGGTGTTTCGGCTGCGACCTTCTTTTTTCGCTCGGGGGTGCTGAACTGCTCGTGAAAACGGGTCTCGATCAGGCCCGGCAGCACGGAATTTACCCTGATGCCGTATTTGGCGAATTCCTTTGCCATAGAGATCGTCATCGTAGCGACAGCCGCCTTTGACCCGGCGTAGATGCCCGAGCCGCCCCCGCCGCCGTTATGGCCGGCGATGGAGCCGATATTGACAATATTGCCCCTGGATTCCTTGAGATGCGGCATGGCCCCGCGGGTGACGAGGAACATGCTGCGGGCGTTGGTGGCAAAAACGTCCTCATAGAAATCCAGCGTCGCCGTCTCAAAATCCATCCTGCCGACGAGCGTGCCAGCGTTATTTACAAGGATATCGATACCGCCTGCGGCCTCGGCAAAATCAGCGACCACACTGGCCGCCTGAGCCTCATCCCGCAGATCGCCGCCAAGCAGACAGCCGTCGGAAAGCTCCTTAACGCGGGCAAGGGTCTTTTCGCCGCCGGCTTTGGTCTGGAAGTAGTGAACGCCGACAAAACAGCCCTGCCGGGCAAACATCTCAGCGGCGGCGACACCAATGCCACTGCTGGAACCGGTAACCAGAACCTTCTTACCCTTAAACTCTTCGTAAACCATTGTCCTCATCCTTTTGTCAAGCCCCTCTGCCATTAACTGATATCGTCCCGACCGGCAGTTCGGCTGGAAGTTTTATTGCCCGCCAGCCCCACCGGCGCCGTTACCCGACGATATTTGGTCGAGTTGCAGGCCGAAACGACCACACACAGGGCTTTCATGAGTTATCGGTGCGGTGGCCCTTGAGTCTTTCAAGAACGAATTCTTTGACTTTCTTGGCTGCTTCATCCCGATTCATAAATAACCTTCCCGAATTTATTTGCGGGATAAATAATAGTGCCAATAATATCCTTATAAGTCTGGAATTCGTCAGAGGTTTTTACAATTATATCTACCGGCACCCTCAAATCTGAAAGGATCTTCCTGACTTTTCGATTCTGCTGGCGCGAGGCCAGGTCGCTGTCTTTGATGATCATTAAATCCAGGTCACTTTCGTCTGTAGGCGTTCCATTAGCGTATGAGCCAAAAAGGATTATCTTTTGCGGCTTGAATTTCTCTACAATCCTGTCAGCAATTTCGTTTATTTGCTCTTGAGTTATCATTAACGGGTTCCATTTCTACACAGCGTAACTGAAAACGTTGAGCTTGGCTGTATTGCCAATCTTATTAAGGATGCTATCCGTTTTGTTCTCATTCTATTTAGGAGTCATTAGTTGTCAATTCGTTTTCCTGGCTTTCGTCTTGTATTCGTTCGAGTTGTATTGTGAATTTGTCGAGTTTTGTTTGGCCTTCTTCGTATTGGTTCTGGGCGTTTCTGAGGTGTCTGCCTAAGACGGACCAGTTTTCGGTGAAGGCGGTGAATCCTGCGGCTATTTTTCTTAGGTTCTGGCGTATCTGGCCAGCCTGTTTTTCGATCTGGAGGCCGTGGAGGCCCATTACTATCGTCATCAGGTACGCGTAGAGCAGATTCGGCGAGACCGGGATGATCTTCTTTTCCATTGCGTAGGCGGCGATGTCCTTTTTGTCGCTGTCATACTTGATGATCGTCTCGTAATAGACATTCTCGGCTGGGATGTACATCAGGGCGAAATCGAGCGTGCCCTCGTCGGGATTTATGTAATTAGCGGCGGTCTTGTCGATATGCTTGATGACATCGCCCTGGAACTGGCGGCGCAGGCGTGCCCTTTCGTCGTCGGTCTGGGCCTTTATCATCGCCTGGAAGCCGGGCAGCGGGAATTTTGCGTCTATCGGCACCGAATAATCGGGCATTTTTGCGAGGGCGTCGACGATCTTGCCGTTTTTGAAGCCGTGCTGGAGCGTGAAGCTGTCAGCAGGGAGGACCTCTGAGAGGACTTTTTCGAGCGATTTTTCGCCCAACTGGCCGCGGAGCTTGGGGTTCTTGAGGATGTCCTGCAGGCTGCGGACATCGGTGCCCAGCTGGACCATCTGCTGGCTGGTGCCCTGAAGCTGGCCGATCTGGGTGTGGAGTTTATTGAGGGTTTCGCGGCTGGACTCGAGGACCTTGGTGACGGTCTGCTGGCCGGTCTGGAGGTTCTTTTCGAGCGTCTGGCTGCTGGTGTCCTGGCTGGTGCGGATCGCCTCTAACTGCTGCTGGAGAAGGGACGTAGCGGCACTTTGCCCGGCGATCTCCCTACCGGCGGCAGCATTGCTTTTCAGTAGCCAGACCAGCATCCCAAGGATCGCTGCCAGCAAAATGATCAGGATCGTAATTAAGACTGCCTGCATCTCTCACTCCCTTAAGAACCGTATGCTCACTCGAACGGGCGTAATTATACGCGGCCCGGGCCCCGCCGTCAACTGAAGCTCTCGACGGTTAATACAAATGATTAGCCGGTTTAGGGAACAACGAAGTGCAATATCAGGATTATCCCTATTTCCTTTTGGTCAGTTGCGGGTGTAGTCTACGCGGTGGTCAATATAAGCGGGGGACGGTAGTTGGCGGGTGTCCGTGCGAGACGGGCGGGGTATAAAAAATAGCATGGTATAGCGGGGGTGTGGGGCGGTTTTATGTGGATTGATATTAAGACATTTCCGTTTGACAGGACATAATATTTCGGAGAACCGTTTTAGGTTATATGTGAAGAAAGGGGCGCAGTATCATGAGAATTGGCAAAATGTTAATTACGGTGGCGGTTTGCTCGGTTCTGGTTGTGCAGGGCTGCTGTCAGCCGAAGACGGCTCGTGTTGAGCCGGCGAAAGAGCCATACATTCCGCCACCGGCCCCGGTGGTCAAGAGTGGTTGCGACGCTCCGATGATGGCTAAGACGGATCTGGCCTATCCGTTAGGCAGTCCGGCTGGCAGCGCGGTTCGGCTCGAGAAGCTGGCTCCCGAGGAGATCAGGATCAACGAACCGTTTGACTATCGACTGAAAGTGACGAATCTCACCGGACGGCAACTGACGAACGTCACGGTCATCGACGTGATACCGGCGAACCTGGCATTCAAAAGCTCGACGCCGCAGATGCAGCGGATGAAAAACGGCAACATAAAGTGGCAGTTGGGCACCCTGGAAGCCAATGGCATCAGGACGATCAACGCAAGGGCCGTCGCCAGCGGCAAAGGTGTGCTCAAGAGCTGCGCCGATGTGACGTACGACAGCCCGGTTTGTGCGCAGATGACTATCGTCGAGCCAATGCTGCAACTGACGAAGGCGGTCCCGGACAAGCTTCTGCTTTGCGACAGGATCCCGGTCAGCTATGTGCTCAAGAACACGGGCACGGGCTTTGCCTGCAACATCAGGATCGAAGATCTGCTTGCGAAAGGGCTGGTGACCGGCACCGGCGCCCGCAAGGTCATCTTCGAGCTTGACGAACTCGGCCCCGGCCAGAGCAGGGAGTTTACGACTATGCTCGACGCCAAGAAGGCGGGCAGCTATGCAAGCAGAGCGATCGTAACCTCCGGGGCGGGCGAGACGATCGAGTCGAATCTGCCGCAGACGACCATGCAGGAGCCTGTACTCGCCGTCAACAACACCGGCCCGCAGCAACAGTACCTTGGCAGGTCAATGACTTACAGTGTAACGGTCAAGAACAGGGGCGACGGGATAGCCAAAGACACGATCGTCGAGCTGAATGTGCCTGGAAATATTGATTTTACGAGTGCGACGGGCGGCGGCGTGTTCACCCGTTCTTCGCCGGGCAAGGTAACGTGGAACGTCGGGGCCCTTGCTCCGAATGAGACACGGACATTTACCGCGATTTTGACCGGCGAGCAGGCGGCAAGGATAACCACCAGAGCTGTTGCCAAGGCGCATTGTGCCGAGACGGTTTCCTCTTCGGCGATAACGAAGCTTACAGGGATCCCGGCGATACTTCTTGAGGTGATCGACGTTGCCGACCCGATCGAAATTGGCGGTGAAGTGATCTACATCGTATCCGTGACCAACCAGGGCTCCAAGGCCGGCACGAACATCCAGGTTGCCTGCATGTTGGAAGACAGCATGGAGTATGTCTCCTCGACGGGCCCGACGAAAGTTTCGCAAGTCAACGGCAAGGTTGTGTTTGCCCCGCTGGCTTCGCTTGCTCCGCAGGAAGTTGTCAAGTGGCAGGTGCGGGTCAGGGCCCTTGGGGTAGGGGATACTCGCTTTAAGGTGACGATGATCAGCGACCAACTCGGACGCTCCGTAGACGAAACGGAAGCGACAACCTTCTATGAGGTGAAGTGACCGGTCCCGGAGGTTTGTTTCGGGAACGATTTGTGTTTTGTGAAAAGTGTAAGGGCAGGCAGGCGAAAACGTCTGCCGGGTGTTTGG
>DAOVVQ010000262.1 GCA_030637065.1 Planctomycetota bacterium | reverse complement strand
CCTGAAACGCCCGCGAACCGAAAGTAGCCACAACCTGCGGATTATTCTCGGCACGGGTCGTAAGAAAATCCTCGTCCTGCTCGAACGCAAGCGTCGGATAAACATAAGCCATCAGCTTGACATTTTTGCTCTCGGCATAGGCCTTTAATTCCCGCGTCCCGGCTGGTAGCTCATCGGTCCTGGGGTCCCACTTGCCCTGGCGGATCTGAATCCCCATATTAAGCCACAACAAATGCTCCCAGTGCCAGTTATCCGACGCATCTTCCTGCGTGGCGATGTCCTCATTGCGAACCGTATAAAGCATGTGCTCCACACCCAAAGCGGAGCAGGCATCGACGATCCGCTTAAACTGGGCCCGCCCGTCTTCGGTGGCGACATCTATCTGATAATCATTTTCACACCATGGAATATGGATCCGCGCACTCTTCTCAGGCTTATAGAGCAGAAAGGCCTTTACGCAATCGACAAACGCCTCGACCTCGCCGCCGTCTACCCAGTTATCCGAACCGGCCCACTCGGGCTCAAGCAGCCAGCTCTCACGGTGCCCCATAGCCCCGGAATGCAGTTGACCCGTCAGATCGTATGTCCCGATGCAGGCCCGGTCCGAAGCGAACGGCCCATATTCGGCTTTCCACTCCATATCAGCGCGATAATCCATCGAAAAATCGCCACCCTCGAATTTCCATTGCATAAATGGATTCTGCACAAGGAACATACCGCCCCAACGATCGTCCATGCGAACAAACGCCGCATAATCGCCAAGCTTCTTTGACTTCCTGACCTTTTCGCTAAGACCGGCGAGGTATATCTGCTTTGCCGAGTTGGCCAGATAACCGCGAAAGACATCGACATGCCTGACGGTATAGACATCGTTCTTCTTATTCGTGACAAACAACTGCTTCGTAATGAAACGCCAACCCGGCTTTAACTCGTAAACCACTTCGACAGTGAACGAGCCCTCGGAAAACAAATATCGAATCCGCCCCGATTCCGCAGTATGCTCCTTCACAGTCAGCAGCGAACTGTCAACCAGGCTGTTATCGATAATAAACGAAAAATGATCCCCGCCGAAGCGAAGCGTCCGCCTGAGTTGCTTATCAGTAAGAGCAACTAAGCCTTCATCGTCGAACTCAGCCATGATCCTCGCATTACTAAGCGTCTCAGCCGTTGCCACCGAAGAGAGAACCGAGCAAAATACGATCAACAAAAAACCACAGCAAATACTTCTAATGTTCTCTTTCATAGAACCATTCCTTTGTTCGGATTATTTTATCTCACCAAAGATCCTTCCCGCTCCATTTAATCTCCCAGTTGACCTGGCGGCTCTGCGGCGACTCTATTACCACGCGAACACCTCGTTTGTCCGCTTTGGCCACTTTGATCTCTGCCCCTGACGCTCTAACATCGCCGACCTGCCACGCCACGCCCTCCGGGATCGCGATCCGCAGTTCGTAGGGATCTCCGCCGACAACAAGACTCCGCCCCGACAATATCCGTTTATCCTCATCCCACCTCTCGTCAAGCATGTCGATCACCCCCTGTGTAATATGACGCGATGTGCTCAGTACCTGGGGATGATCGGCCACAGGCCGCACAGCCAATATCCTGCAAGTCCCCCCCTCCAGTTCTTCGTCGAGCGTTCCGCGTATCGGTTCGACGAACTCATCTGCCCAATAGTCAAAACCGGCATACGTCGTTTCCGCATCCAGCCCCAATCTGCCCATATCGCAGGTGATCGTATCGGGCTCGCTCTCCTTCCAGTTGAAAAGCCCGATCACATTTCGCCGAACGGACCGGCTGGCGTCGCTTAAAAGCCATATCCGTGGAGTGCTTGACTCGAACAGATCGACCGGACGCGAGATGGCATCGTGGCCCGGCATGACACGCTTTAGAATATCCAGACGCTCGGCTGGGAGGTCCGCAAATTGATAGCTCGTCGTCAGCATAGTCCCGGAAATCGCAACCCACGACGCCATCAGCCTGGCCTTATGCAGCGGATTCGACGGCCGAACATATATCGGATCGGGGTCGTTATGCCACACGCGACCATTGAGAAAATATAGATTGCTCCCGTGATGAGGCCCCTTGGTCACGCTGGCGAATTGCCCGATGCCGGCCTTGCCGTTGTCCGGACCGATCCGCATCGCATCGATCAGCCCGAAGGCCGCACCCATCGACCGCATATTCTGCGAAATGTTGCACCCTAAGATGAACACGCCCGGCGCAGCTTCGCGCACGATCTCGAGCCCTTTACGATACGCCTCGATATGCGTCATCCGCGGATCGCTCAATACCGTAGAAGCCTCCCCGACATCCGCACCGCCGGGCCCGGCCTCCTTATCGCCGGCAAAGTTGCGACTATTGAGCCATCGACCCTCCGTCGAATAGCCCGTATTGACATAAACATTGTGCGTTACCGCCCCGGTGTGCATCCCGTCCAGTTTGAAATAATCGTAGCCCCAGTCCGCGATACGCTTGGTACGCTGCCGCACAAAATCCTGCGTTTTCGGGTTGGACATATCCAGCAGTGACCCCGACCATCGCGTCACCACAGCCGAGCCGTCGGGCCAGTGGGCGAACAAGTCCTGCTTATCCGCAAAATACGGATTGTTCCACGTCCCGGCAAACGGCATAAACCATATCCCGCCGACAAGCCCCATTCCGCGCAGCTTCTCCGCCGTGTACCGCATCCCCTTCGGATAGCTGCTGTTCGACTCAAAAAACGCCTTGATCGGCCCGACAGTCTTGAAATTCTTCTGCGATTCGTCGTACGTATTTTCATTGGCAAAGGGTGCCTGCCATTTGTCGTCGATCTGAACCACCGAGAACCCGAAGGGCTTTAAGTGCTCTCTGGCAAACTCACCGTTAGCTGACAGCTTCTGCTCATTCGACGCTCCGCCGTGATACCACGTACAATATACCGACGGCTCGGGCTTGAGCTCGATCGCATAATGCTTCGCCACCGCGTCGGCATAGGCCTCCAGGCCGAATCGAGCATCGTCGAAATAGCCGATCAGCAGCGTCTCGGTCTTGCGGCTCTGGCCCGCGTCCACCTGATACCGACCAAAGTCGAGCCGCGTCTTAACATGCGGCTGGCCATCCCTGACATCCGTAAAGAAGACCCCGCTGCCGAGTTCATGCGTCAGATATGCCGCTACAACACCGTTGCGCGTCTTGGGGTCGACAACCGCCGTAAACGAAAAGCTGCCCGGCGCCGCATCGACCTCGTGCAGAAATCCCGTCCCAAACGACTTTAGCCGCCCGGCTGGCAGGTCAAGATCGACCTCGAATTCCAGCATTTCTTCGCTGGCTGCAACGTAGGGCCTGTCCCCCTTGTTGAGCACCGATGTGTGAATTTGCACAAACCGGCTGCCTTCATAGAGGTATAGATTCGTACTCCACCCGTTTTCATGACCGATCAAAATTCGCTGACCCACCCCCCACACCGGATCTATAACGCCGCCCGGATTGACCGCTTTGATCCCTCCGGGAAACCTCGCCTGTCGAACTACAACCTGCCGCCGCTCCTTCGCCGTTATCTCGAACGAAGCCCTCTCCCGCGAAACCGTCACACGCAAATACTCATTCTCGATGACCATCTCAGCCAACGACACCGGCGCAGCCCAAAACAATACCGACAAAGCCGCCAACAAAAGCCTGCCGCCCGACACACGAAACATCTCTAAATGCCTCATCGAATTCTCCACATCAAAACCGGCCATTCATTTGTCATTTCCAGCCCGAAAACAT
The DNA here is from genome assembly GCA_030637065.1 of Planctomycetota bacterium. Lineage (GTDB taxonomy): Bacteria > Planctomycetota > Phycisphaerae > Sedimentisphaerales > Anaerohalosphaeraceae > DAOVVQ01. The sequence goes on along the minus strand of DAOVVQ010000262.1, from coordinate 1,703 downwards.
CACCGTTGCTGCCAGCACTCGACCCTTCCGTCTGCCGTCGAGATATAAAGTCTGCCGCCGGCGGCTGCCATGCCGTTAAAGACCGGCGGGGCCTGGAGTTTTCGCTCTGCGAGTTGTTCGCCCGAATCCGCTGAGACGATCCGCAAAACCCCGCCCTTTCGCCCCTCGAATGCGCCGAGCGGGTCAGCGGGGTCTACCGTATCCGGAGGGCCTGCGATAGCCAACCGCCCCGAGCCGACCGCCATGGCTGTTACGCGGATCGGCACCCGCTGTGACCATGTGTGCGTCTGCTGACCTATCCGCGTCGCAAAAAGCAGATAGCCCTTTTCGCCCGGCACAAAATAATTAACCGCATTGAGCAGCTTCATCGAGTCAAACATCCTGATGCCGTAAAATGACCGCTCATCGTGGACCAGAAGCCGGCTTAGCCCGATCTTGATCTGGCTTTCGGTCATCTCCGGCCTGGCCTGTTCCTGGTACGTGGCGACGTTCATATTATCGCCGTAGAACCAATAGGCACGCTGGAAATAGCTGTCATCCATAAATCCGCCCAGCGCATGGACACGCTGCTGGGCCATGCCGTCGCCGAGCTTGCGGTCAAACATCTTATTCCGCATACAGATCGCCTCGCCGCTTATCTGGAGGATATCGGCAAGGAATCCCGGGCCGCCGATCTCGTTGTAATCGGTCTCCCTGAACCAGCCTTCCTGTGAAATATCCGTTTGCGGAGACTGGACGATCGTGCTATACAAGATATTTCCCGTGGCAGGAACGAGACCGTATATATAGATGCCGCCGTCGAGATAGGAAGACCTGCCGGCTGCGAAGTAGACTACGCCGTCGTGAACCGCAACGCTGCCGTGAACCGGCCATGCCGACTCGACCTGGCCGAATGCCCCGATCAGTCGCTGGCGCGGCGCAGCTAAGAACCGCCAGGCCATCGCCCCATCCGACGCCCGCAGGCACGTAACCCAGCCGTCCGCAGACCCGAAGAGCAGCGTCCCCCTGTAATACGTCGGCGGCGAGTCGACCCGCCCGCCAGCTGTGAAGTCCCAGATCGGCCTGCCACCAGCCGCATTCAGGGCATGGATCGTATGCGAATCGACCGAGGCGACGAATACCTTATCGCCCACCGCCACAGGCGCCGACAGCTTGCCGCTTAGTTGCGCAGTCCACCCCAGTGCCAACGAAGAAGGGATATTGCCAGCCGTCGATCCGGATCGCTCAGAATCTGCCCGAAATGCGGGCCAGTCCCTGACCCCCGCCCGAGAGCCGCTTGCCTTGCCGTATGCCTCGCCTCGCACCAGCCGCTCGGCAGTATCCGTCTCCGCTGGCTCATTGCTTTGCGAAGGGCCGCCGCTCAAGGCACAGAACTCCGTCAATCTCTCGTTAAAATAACACTTGCACGGGCTCGGCGGAGCGTACAAAAGACCGTTGGCGGGCATCATCCCCAGGTGACAGATACCCCGCACCCAATTATGGACCGAATGCTCGCCGCCTTCCAGGTCGATATACTCTGCGCCGCGCCGGCTGGCGATGATATAACGAACCGTCGCCTTGTTCCGGTAGCAGCGATGGTGATGGTCGACGTTAAACACATTGCCGGTAGAAACGCTGTTTTCCAGTTCGCCGGTTTTCAAATTATAAGCGTTCGCAGCCGCGGGATCGTTGCCCTTCTTCTCGCTGCTCCACGTCCAGACCTG
>DAOVVQ010000218.1 GCA_030637065.1 Planctomycetota bacterium | reverse complement strand
GCGATTATGACAGTTGGAACACTAAAGCGACTTATGGCTGGCAGGATACCGATGGTGATATCGGTGGACCCGGCGGCATCGCAGTGCCCGATGAAGGTACTGTTGATGGTTACGACGAGGATGTAATCAAATCAGATGGTAAAACTGGAAATACAGGAGATGAGGTACTGTGGACACGCTATAGCCACGACGATATTACGGGGCGATCTTTTGTTGAATTTGCATTTGACCTTGAAACGTTTCAGAATAGCTATATTAATTTCGAACTTGATCCCTTAAATATAGGAGATCTCGTTTTTGAAACTACCAGAGGGTTAAAAGACGAAGCCAATTATTTATGGAATGACGAATATAACGAGAGTGAAGCAGGAAGTCCCTATACGCTTGCCTCGCAAAACATCTATGAGCTTGATAATCTGCGAACTGGTGTTGTTATTCCCGCTCCCGGTGCACTTTTGCTCGGCAGCATCGGTGTAGGCTTTGTCGGCTGGCTCAGGAGACGTAAGAGTCTTTAAGATGGAATGATACAAAGAGGGGCCGCCACACTCCCCGGAGGGCCAACTCGAGCTGTCCGGGTCTTACCTGTCAGAAGTTGTTACACGAGGGATGCCGTTCGCCAGGTTCCGATGCCGTCCCACCACGTGGAGATATAATCTGCGAAATCCCCTCTGGGCTTCTTTTGCCTGAAGATCTCTATCGCCATATCCCGAAGCACCTGCATGCAGCTTAGCCCCCCTGTTTGCCATGCCTTGACACCGATATCGACCGCCTGACATCGGGCCTGTTCAAAATCACCGCTGCCGGTCGCCAACAGTATCGCCAGCCTTTCGGCGTGATCCTCCAGATCGTCCTGCCATTTCTGCTGCTGAGCTTGTGTTCGCGTTAACACATCGGCTAACAAACCTTCCCGCTGCTGCTGCTGCTCGAGCCGCAACGCCCTTGCTTTAGCCAAACGTTCAAAACGATTCCGTCTGCATGCAGGCAGCATCCGTTCTATAAACCCCAACAGCGGGTCAACGACTATCCATACCAGGAAAGTTGTCACCATCGTCCCAAGTGCGATCGCCGGCAGCAAGTCGGCCAGTCTGCCAACGCCTATCATCCCCAGCCAGCCGGCAAAGCCCCCCAGCAGCGGACTTATATCGTAGAATACCGCGTAGAAACTCGTGGCGGTAAGGGGGTGCTCTTCTTCGATTTTTTGCCCGCGGTCTATGCCCCGAAAAACCGCGAACAGATACAGGCTGATCAGCAAAAAAACAAGGATCGCCGAATGGCCGCCCAGTGAAAATATTATCCACCAGTTGACTCCCGCCTGCCGCATCGCCAATACCACTATGCACGCAATGCACAGTATAAACCACGCTGTGGCAACGAAATGTACCCACTTCAATTTGTTTTGCCGATTCATCAAAACCCCCACTTTGCCTGGGCTGCGTTGCCACTAACGGGCAACATAGCCCCAGCCAAGATTTATCTCTTAATAGCTGCGGCCACCGCCGGAGCCGCCTACATATCTATCCCCGCCACCTTCGACAACATATATTCCGGAAAAAGCACGTGCGATGGGCCGGATTACCTCTTCGATCTTCAACGCTATCGATGCAAGTATCGTTGGCGGGACATATATTATGTCACCTTCGTTCAGCAGAACATTCTTATCCAGTTCGCCGTGAACCATCATACGCTTTAGATTTACTTCAAAAATCTTAGGGTCAACCCCTTCGTCTGCTGACGGCCTGATCACCTGGATTCGCTCAATCCACGCCATAGGATTGGGCCTGGCGTCAGCCAGGGCCCCGAAAACGCTATCGCGTCCGGTATACAGCTTGCGACCGGGAGTATAAACCTGCCCCATCACATAATAGGCCTGGCTTAGATATGCAACCACCCGAACCTCGATCGGCTTATCTCCGACCAAATTGTACAACTTAGCCACCTTCTTGCCCAACTCCTCGGCAAGTTGTTGCGGTGTTTTTCCGGCTGCGTCAAACTCACCCAGGGCTTCAAAGCTGACCTTGCCGTCTGGGCGGACCCGATGACGCTGCATATTCAGCTCCGGCACATTTGTACAATGCACCTCTATTTCGTCCGGTGGCTGTAAGACATATCTGTCCAGCGTCACGTCCACCTGGTCCGGTTTGAGAAAGGCATTAATATCATCTGAATTAGACGAAAAACAGCCCCCAATACCGACTACAACAACAAACATCAACATTTGTGGCACAATTGTCTTGTTTCGCATCATTAATACCCCTTGCTTGTTCTTAACCGCTTTCCATGCTCAACATACGCTGGTGTGCCGTCAACGCTAATGTGACCGAAGTCGTTATTGTACCTGCATTTACGAGCGTTGTCAAGCCTTTTTTTTCAGCCATTCATCGCCAGGAACGCCCTGACGCCAACAAAGTGTTAATCGGCATATCTCACAGTTTGGCTTAAATCATTGACAATGCAAATCCCAACCGATATACGATGTGGTGTGGATTTATTTATCTTAAACAATGCTGTTGTCGATTTTAGAACTAACGAGTGCGAGTTTGTCGATAAACTTGTCGCCCCCGGCGGTCTGGCCAAATGTGCTGCGAAGGATATGCCTCAATACACACAACAGCAGTACAAAGAATGGATTGACCGGGGTCTGGTTACCGCTGGGGGGCCTGGAAACACCGCCCCTCTTATAGCAAGAGCCGGTCTTAAGGTCGCGGTAGGGGCTACTCTGGGCAAGGGCAGCTTTGGCGGGCTCGACACATCAGGGCGGTACTTTTGCGATGCCATGACCGAAAACGGCGTCGATATGTCGCAGACCTTTGTCCACCCGGACTTGCCGACAGCGGCGACGTTCGTTTGCGGCAAGGGCAATGACGAGCGAGGCGGCCTGGTCTATTTTCCCAACGCCAACAATGATTTTGATTTCGAGTATTTCAAGGGCTCGGTCGAAAAGCTCAGGCCAAAGATCGTATATTACATGTACTCGGGCCTGTCCGACCGCGGCGACGCCAACGGCGGGCGAGACCTGGCTGATTTCATGGCCTGGTGCAGAAGCAGGGGTGCTGTGACCATCGTTGACACCCAAACATTGGGCGGCAATCCCCGGGAACTGATCGACTCCGGCGCAAAGATCGAACAATACAAACTGCTCGAGCCTTTGCTGGGGCAGCTCGATTTGTTCTTTACTTCCTGCGATGAAGCCAGGATGATCGACAATACGATTGGCAATTCGGAGTTACTGCCTGCCATGTCCGAGGATGGGCATATTCGGCATTTCCTCGATTTCCTGGCCGACCGGTTTTGCGCGGACGGAAAAAGGACAAGACTGTTCGGTGTTACGACAAGCGACGGGGCTTATGAGAAGCATACGCTGCCGGATGGCGGTGTATCGGCGCCCGTAAAAGTGGGATCCGATTTTATGGCTGGCGAGGTTATCGATCTGGTCGGAGCGGGCGATGCGTTCCGCGCGGGTCTGTTATGCCACATAGCCGCGAATATCGGAGCCTTCAGGGATGGAAGTATCGACTTCATCGAGGCTGTCCGGATGGGCAATCTTTTTGCGTCGGTTTATATCAAGTCGCCGCTGGAGGATCGTTACAGCAATATCGGCGAATACGACCGGATGCTGAGAGTTGTGCGCGACGGCATAACTTATGACAGCTTTGCCGACTTGATCGCTGCAATCAAACGTTAGACAAAACATGGAACTAATAAGCAGTCCACTGTGATACGTGATTTTGGAAAGGAATGAAAATGGGTTTTTCAGGCAAGGATAAGGTGGGAAATGTTTCGCAAATCGGGGGAATAGAGACCTCCATTCTGGATAATGGCCCAGCCAAAGGCGGCAGGATAGCGTGGCTAAATACCGGTGGCGGCCTGCGATTAAAGATTGCGATCGATCGGGGGCTGGATATCATCGACGCCTTCTACGACCGCCACAGCCTGGCATGGCTAAGCAATGCGGGCCTTACCGCGCCAAGACCCGGCGCAAGCAGCGGCATCGAGTGGCTGTGGTCCTTTGCCGGCGGTATGCTGACGACCTGCGGTCTTAGCCACGTCGGCCCTCCGGAAGACGATAAATACGGCCAAAGAGGCCTGCACGGGCGGGTGAGCAACATACCTGCGACGCTCGAATCGGTGATCCAGCCGGACCTTTCGGCTGGGGAGAGCGACATGTCCATAACAGGCGTAGTGAAAGAGTCGAGGGTCTTTGGTCCGAACCTGGAGCTGCGAAGGACCATATCCGCCACGCTCGGTCAGGCCAAAGTCGTCATTCGCGACGAGGTGACGAACAAAGGCAATACCGCTGCCGAGCACATGATCCTGTATCACTGTAATTTCGGCTGGCCGCTCGTCGATGACGGCGCCGATATAGTTTCCAGAGGCACGTGCATATCCCGCGGCTTGGATATTGACAATGAGTTGTTTAATGACGATTGCGATTACAGGAAATGCCAGGGGCCTCTCGCCAGCCATAAGGCTACCGGCGAAGCGTGCGGGTTCATCGATACCGCCCCGGATGCGGACGGGACCTGCACCGTCGGCATAGCAAATACGCAACTGAATATCGCCCTTGCGATGACGTACAATAAAGAGCAGCTTCCCTGTCTGGCCAACTGGCAGCACTTCGGCCCCGGCGAATATGTCTGTGCCCTCGAGCCCGGCACGAACCCGCCAATCGGCCAGAGTGCAGCCAGAGAGCAAGGTGAGCTGATCCTCTTAGCGCCCGGCGAAAAGAGGCGATACGACCTGGAATTCGCCATCCTTGCCGACAGCGACAAAATAGCAGAATTCATAAAAAGCGCCGGATGACCGGCGCGGCTTTGCCGCGAGATAGTTGAGAGGAAAGATGCCAACGGCGTGTTTCATGACACAACAAGGGTGGTTCCGGCGCGCCGGGGTTTGGCGAAGCCAAATCGATGGTGGGCGCCGGTGTGCATACGCCCATCGGTTTGCTGCGCAAACACGCTGCCACCCTGACGTGCCTTTTTTTAACGGAGAATGCAAGAAGTCAGAAATCTTATTGATTTAGTGCAGACAAGGCCTTTCGGGCGCTCTTTTTTATTACTTCGCTATCACACTTGGCCATGGCCTGCTTTAAAGCGTTCGCGGCCTTTGCTTTGTCCTTTTTGCCAATCTGGGCACTGACGGCAATGATGGCTGAGGCCGCTTCGTTGCGAACGTCCTTATCGTCGAGGTGTTCGGTCAGGATACTTAGTGACCTGGCGGTCGGCAGCGTCCCCAGTGCGGCCATTACAAGCCTGGTCTCCGTCGGCCTCATTGCCAGGTCCATCGCATTTGTAAGCATCTCGGTCTTTTTCATGTTCGACGGCTCGATCCTCGCCAGCCTTATATAACCTCGCAGCCCCAACACCTGTTGCGTAAGTTTCTGGCTATGGGCCAGTTTCAGCAGATGTTCGGCAGCTTCCGGCGTCGGCCAGGCCGACAGTATCCGCACGGCTGCACCGCTGACCTCTTCGTCGGGATCGTTCATCGCCACCAGGATCAGTCTTATGGCCTTGGGTCCTCCGATGCGGCCAAGGGAGCCGAGCAGGACGATACGCGCCTCAGTATCGGTGCCATAGAGCGCATTTAGGATTGTAGCCAGTACATCCTCGCCGCATCGCGAGCAGATAGCGCCGAGTGCCTTGCCGGCGGCGGCCCGCTCTGCCGAATCGTTCGCGGCCTTGACCGCCTCTATGGCCACGGATGTCTGATCTTCGCCGCCCAGTTTGACCAGTGCGACAAGGGCTGCCATGCGTACTACCCTATCGTTGTCCTTGAGACTGTCTACCGCGGTGGGCAACGCCTGGGCCGCGTCACGGTTAGCTAATATCTCTATCAGGTGTGCTTTGGCTGCGCCCGGTACCTTGCCGACGGCAGTAGCAACGGCGGCGTCTACCCCGTCGCCCTGCATAATCGTCAGGCTCACTATGCCGGTCTCGACAACATCGGCGTCTTTCGATGTGAGCAGCCAGGCAAGCCTGACCACATCGGCAGAGCTTCCGATCTCGCCTAAGGTTTTGGTTGCGGCGAGCTTGACCCGCTTATCCGAAACATCGAGGATCTCTGCAACGGCCCCGCGGGCAGTGCGGTCGCCGCGACCGGCCAGACCACGCAGAAGAGCCACCTGGCCGCCAACGGGCAGATCGCCCAGGGCCTTGGCATAATATTTTGTTGCCTGGATACCGGTGGTTTCGGCGATGATCTGTGCCGCCATATCTCGCATCAGCGGATTGGCGCCAGCCAGCGCATCGACCAGATATCCGTCAGCTTTGTGCGGCTCGGCGAATATCAGCCCCCTGAACGCACCCATCCGGACATACAAAGGCTCGTCCGATGCGAGCAACTCCTTATAGAAACCGACCGTCATATCCCTGTCGCCGCCATGGACAAGTTGCTCTGATGCCGCCAAAAGTCCCTCGTTAACTGCGACTCGCACTTGCCCCGATGTAACGGTTCGCGCATCGGCCAGGGCCTGTGCGGCCTTGCGTGTGGCGATTCGGCCAAGCGCACCGGCGGCGGCACGTGCGATCTCCGGGTTTGGTCCGTTCAGCAGATCGGTAAGTTTTCCCACGGCGAGGGTGTCCCTTCTGACACCGATCGATATGATGACGCCGAT
>DAOVVQ010000060.1 GCA_030637065.1 Planctomycetota bacterium | reverse complement strand
GACCTCGAACAACATTCCTCTCGATGACAACATAATAACATTTGCCGAGACGCTCAGGCGACAGGGCTACGCCACCGGATATGCCGGCAAGTGGCACATCGACGGCGACGGCAAACCGCAGTGGGCCTCCGAGCGGCAGTTCGGATTCGCCGACAACCGATACATGTTCAACCGAGGGCACTGGAAGCAGTTGGAGATTACCGCGGGCCAGCCGAGGGTAAAGGCACGAAAGAACGGCAATCCTACCTACGACGTCGAAGGAGCCGACGAAAAGTCCTTCACCACCGATTGGCTCGCCGACAAGACCGTCGACTTTATCAATGCACACAAAAACGAGCCCTTCTGCTACATGGTCTCGATCCCCGACCCCCACGGGCCAAACAGCGTCCGTCCGCCCTACGACACCATGTTTGCCGACATGACATTCGACACCCCCAAAACCTTCGACAAACCCGATGACAACGTCCCAGCCTGGGGATCGAAACAGAAGAAAAACTTCTCCGGCGCCTATCTGCAAAAATATTTCGGAATGGTAAAGTGCATCGACGACAACGTCGGCAAGATCCTGAACTCCCTCCGCAAAAACCGCCTCATTGATAACACGATCGTCGTCTTCACCTCCGATCACGGCGACCTCTGCGGCGAGCACGGACGCGACAACAAGGGCGTGCCATACGAAGCCTCCGCGAAGATCCCGTTCATCCTCTACTACCCGAAGATGGTAAAAGCGGCAACCGTGATCGACCAGGCATTAGGATGCGTCGATTTCCTGCCGACTATCATAAGCATGATGGGCCAAAAAGCCCCAGGAACCGAGCAGGGGCGAGATGCCTCGAAGCTCTTTACCACGGGTAAGGCCCCGGCAAAATGGGACGACATCATCTTCATCCGCGAATCGGGCACAAACCAGGTCGGCTGGGTCGCCGCTGTCACCGGGCGTTACAAGCTGGTCTTTTCGCAGAACGAGGACCCGTGGCTCTTTGACCTCGAAAAGGACCCCGACGAGATCACTAACTTCCTACGCGACCCCGACTACCGCGAAACCGTCCGAACACTTGCACGAAAACTCCGCCAATATGGCCAAAAGTATCACGATCCCTACACCCAGGGCCCCAAGGCAAAGGCCGACATCCAATGGGCGGCAGGACCGGGAGAGAAATACGTCGCCGCTGTATCGACAGCAGGCAGCAGCCCTAAAGCTGAAACGAACGAAAAAACCAAAAAAGTGGGCAAGACCAAACAGAAGCGTACACCCAAACGGCAGTCGACCAAACAGAGACAAAGAACAATATAGGGACAAGCCAGGCCCGACAACGGTTCGTCGGCTAACACGTCAAATCATCGACGAAAGGGTTGTATTCTTCTTGCCGAGTCACTATAATTGGTCCATGTCGACTTACAAAGCGTTGCTAACCGGACCTTTACCCGAACACGTGTCCTCAGGATAATCCTATGATGGACTCGACCAATAGTAACAAGGACCTTTCCGAAATGAGTGTAACAGAGAAAATAAGTGGCGAATTTCTGCTTCGCTGGAGAAAACGCAACGCATACTATTACCGATGGCTGGACCGAATCTACAGATTCTACGTCCGCCCTGACAGCAGGATCCTGCACCTCGGATGTCAGTGCGGAGACTTGCTCGACGCGGTAAAACCCTCTTACGGACTCGGCATCGATACCGACCCAATCTCCATCCGGCTGGCACAGAAAAGATTTCCCGATCTGAACTTCTCCGTACTTGACCCACACGAACTGGATTTTAACGAAAAATTCGATTATGTCCTTATAAGCAATTCGCTCGGCAAATGGCACGACATCCAGCGCGTGCTGGAGCGCATCAGGCCCTTAACCGACCGAAATACACGTATTGTAATAACCTATTACAATTACCTTTGGGAATGGATACTAAGAATCGGTTCGCATCTGAAAATACGACGCCCGGAAGCCTATCAGAACTGGCTTCCGAGGGAAGACATTGTCAACCTTCTCTCCCTCAGCGGTTTCGACGTCATTCGCTCGGATTCCTATCTCTTGCTGCCCAAGCGAATACCGCCGATAACCGCGTTGTGTAATTATGTCCTGGCGTTGCTCCCGGGTTTTCGCTATCTGAACCTCATCGACCTGGTCATAGCACGACCAAACCCCGCCCCCATGAGCGATGCGGACCTGACCGTCTCGGTAATAGTACCGTGTAGAAACGAACGTGGCAATATCGCCGACCTGGTAAAACGAACGCCCGTGATGGGCGGACATACGGAGATAATATTTGTCGACGGCAGCAGTACCGACGGGACAGCCGACGAGGTCGAGCGACAGATACAGCTCCACCCCGAGCGTAGCATTAGCCTGATTCACCAGGGCGACTCAACCGGAAAAGGCGACGCCGTTAGAAAAGGATTTGCCGCCGCCGCCGGCGACCTGCTCGTCATCCTCGACGCGGACCTTACCGTGCCGCCTGAAGATCTGCCGAAGTTTTTTAAAGCCCTCAAAGACGGCACCGGTGAATTCATCAATGGTTCACGACTGATCTATCCAATGGAAAAACACGCCATGAGAATTCTGAATCTGCTCGCCAACAAACTCTTTGGAACACTGTTCACATGGATTCTCGGTCAGAGATTCAGAGACACCCTTTGTGGAACAAAAATGATTTCAAAAGAGAATTATCAACTCATAGACGCTAACCGACACTACTTCGGCGACATCGACCCTTTCGGAGATTTCGACCTCATATTCGGAGCCGTCAAACAAAACCTTAAAGTTGTCGAAATCCCCGTTACCTACCGCGCGAGAACATACGGAGCGACAAACATCAGTCGATTCAGACACGGACTGATGCTGTTTAAAATGAGCTGGTCAGCCTTCAAAAATATCAAGTGGCTGGGTGCAGACAAAGAACGCACATGAACTCGAAATCTGAACCCGAATTAACATGCGAAATTTAACCGAAAAACACTATCCTCTTCTGATTTACGCGGCACTGACGGCACTCATACTGATCGCCTTTTCCCAGGTTCTCCAAAACGACTTTGTCAGCTATGATGACGATGAGTACGTTACCGAGAACAAACATGTCCGCCAGGGGCTGACCGCCGAGTCGATCAGATGGGCCTTTGGCTCACTGCACGGAGGGACAAGTTACTGGCACCCCTTGACCTGGCTTAGCCACATGCTCGATTGCCACTTCTTTGGACTTGAACCATCATGGCACCATCTGACTAATGTAATTCTGCATATCGCAAACACACTGTTGTTATTTGCCCTCTTAAGAGTAATGACTGGTGCACTTTGGCCCAGTGCCTTTGTAGCTGCCGTTTTTGCCCTACATCCTCTCCGCGTCGAATCCGTCGCATGGGTAGCCGAACGCAAGGATGTCCTGAGCACATTATTCTGGATGCTTACCTTAGCCGCTTATGTCCTTTATACCCGAAAACCCGACAAAAAAAAATACCTCCTGGTCGCATTCGCCTTCATTCTCGCCATCATGGCCAAACCAACCGTCGTTACACTGCCATTTGTCCTGCTCCTGCTGGACTACTGGCCGCTACAACGTATGAAACCTCCCAAATGGCTCGCACCCACTGCCGACAACGACCTCAATGATGTAAACAATGGAAAACAGAAATCCTTTTTATATTTACTCACTGAGAAAATCCCCCTGATCGTCCTTTCAATACTCCTGAGCATCGTGACCCTGATCGCACAACATGACGTCGGGGCCATGGTGTCCTCGGACGCCCTGTCATTTACCGCAAGAGCCGCCAATGCAACTTGCTCATACATGCGTTATATCGGCAAGATGGCATACCCAACAAAGCTGGCCGTCCTTTATCCCTATTCCGCTGACGGCATACCGCTTTGGCAGGTACTGTCAGCCCTGGCGGCATTGGTCCTCATCTCGCTTACTGTCATATACATAGGTGCCCGCCGAAAGTACCTCATAACCGGGTGGTTCTGGTATTTCGGCACACTGATACCTGTCATCGGCCTCATACAGGTCGGTTCTCAGGCCATGGCCGACCGTTACACCTATGTCTCCGCCATCGGTATCTCAATTATCATCGCCTGGACCGCAAACCAAATCAGCATAAATTGGCCCCGCCGAAAAACCATTCTCACCCTTGCAGCCGCGACATCGGTCCTTGCAATGATGTTCTCGACACTCAGCCAGGTCAAACATTGGCAAAACAGTAAGACCCTTTTCAAACACGCCATCGACGTAACCGAAGACAACGTCTTCATGCTTGGCAACTACGGAAACGCACTCGCCGAGGATGGAAAACACGAGGAGGCGATCGAATATATCGGGCAGGCCGTCGTCATAAGCCCCGACTGGTCCGATGGACACGCCGACCTGGCACATGCCCTGTATCTCGCCGGTCGGCTGGACGAAGCGGACGAGCAGTGCCAAATCGCCCTGACCATCGAACCGTCCGGAAAGGCATATTACGTTCGCGCCCTTACCCTCAACGCCCGGCAAGAACACGCCAAGGCCCTCGAAGTCTACCACAAGTCCATCGATCTAAAGCCCACCGCACTTGCCTATATGAACCTCGCGAACACGCTGCACACACTCGGTCGATCCGGCGAGGCCGTCGAATATTACTACAAGGCCATCGAGACGGACCGCTTCAACGACGAGGTCCGCTACAATCTCGGCTTCGTGTACTACCAGACGGGCAACCTCGATAAGGCGCTAAGCTGCATGACCGAAACACTGCGATTTAAACCCGACCACATAAAGGCCAATCGCACCAAAGCCGACATCCTTTACAAACTCGGCCAGGTCGAGCCAGCCATAGAGCAGTACTACAAGACCCTCCAGTTCCTCCCAGATAACACTTATATCCTCAATGTCCTCGCGTGGCTGCTGGCAACCTCGCCGAACCCGCCTATGCAAAACGATGGCGACGCCGTCAACTTCGCCGAAAAAGCCTGCCGGCTTACCGGCTACGCTCAATACAGCCTCATCGACACGCTCGCAGCCGCTTATGCCGCCAATGGCGACTTCAAAAACGCCATAAAAACCGCCGAAAAGGCGATCGATCTGGCCCGCCCCTCGGCAGACGAAACCGATATACAACAAATGCAGGACCAGCTTGAACTATACAAGGCAAACAAACCGTATCGAACCGAATAAAACAAAGGAAAGACAACACAATGAAAAGACGCGAATTCTTAAAGACCGTCGCTATCGGCACTGCAATACTGGCTGCACCGAAATCCGCCGTCGCCAAACCGGCCCGCGACAAACCCAACATCATCTACATCCTCGCCGACGACTTAGGCTACGGCGATCTCGGCTGTTATGGGCAAAAGGATATACTCACGCCGAACATCGACCGGCTCGCCGATGAGGGAATGGCCTTTACGCAGCATTATTCCGGCTCGACTGTCTGCGCACCGGCTCGATGCGTACTGATGACCGGTCTGCACACCGGGCACTCCCACGTCCGGGGAAACAACGAGATCAAACCCGAAGGCCAGATGCCGATCCCCGCTGACTCGCAAACCATCCCGAAACTGCTCAAAAAAGCGGGCTACCGCACCGGCTGCATTGGCAAGTGGGGCCTGGGCTACCCTGGCTCCGAGGGCGTACCCAACAAACAGGGTTTCGGCTACTTCTTCGGATACAACTGCCAGAGACAGGCCCACAGCTACTACCCGACGCACCTCTGGAGAAACGACGAAAAAGTCATGCTGGAAGGTAACGCCGGCGGCAAACAAACCCAATACTCGCACGACCTGATGGCGGACGATGCACTCGATTTTATCCGGCGAAACCGAAATGATGCATTCTTCCTCTACCTGCCATTTACCATCCCGCATGTAAAGTTCCAGGTTCCCGAGCTTGGAGTGTATGCCGATAAGGACTGGGACGAGAACCACAGGATACAGGCTGCGATGATCACAAGGCTCGACACCGCCGTAGGACGGATCATGGCCCTGCTTAAAAAACTCGACATCGACGATAGCACGCTGGTAATATTCACCAGCGACAACGGCCCCCATGCAAAGGACGGGACCGGCGAGAAATTCACCGCCTCCGGGCCGCTCAGGGGAATAAAACGAGACCTCTACGAAGGCGGGATCAGGGTGCCATTTATCGCACGCTGGCCCGGAAAAATAGAGCCCGCAAGCACCTCGGACCACATCTCCGCCTTCTGGGACATGATGCCGACATTCGTAGAACTTGCCGGCGCGCCAAAGCCAAAACGGATCGACGGGATATCGATGGTCCCTACGCTCCTTAAACGGGGCAGGCAAAAGAGGCACGAATACCTCTACTGGGAATTCTACGAACAGGGCGGAAAAAAGGCCGTCCGCGGTGGCGACTACAAAGCCGTTCAGGTCAACATCAAGGCAAACCCCGACAGCCCGATCGAACTGTACAACTTAAAACACGACCTCGCGGAACAAAACAACATTGCCGCCAATCACCCCGAGATCGTCGAAAAGGCCCGCAAACTAATGAAACAGGCACACACCCCGTCGGAATTATTCACCTTTGCCCCTACGAAAACAAAAAAATAAACCTAAACAGCAACATATAATCAGGAGACCGTTTCGATGACAATCAGAACAATCACATTGGCAGTGATGCTTTTCGCGACAGCTAATTCAACTCTCGCCGCAACCGACACGTCGAAATACTTAGGCGACAGCCGACGCACCGGCTACGTAGATGTCGACTTGCCCGATGACCCGGTACTGACCTGGACTTATCACGAAAAGCACACGCCGCGGCACGCATGGCAGGAGCCCAATCGCGAGATACAGTTCATCGATTTCGACTACGCGACCCAGGTAGCCATAGGGCACTCGACGGTCTTCTTCGGCTCCTCCGCCGACCATAAAGTTTGCGCCATCGACCTGGCCACCGGCTCTGAAAAATGGATATTCTATACGGAAGGACCCGTCCGTTTCGCACCCGTCGTATACCAAGGCCGGGTTTACGTCGCCTCCGACGATGGCTGCCTCTACTGCCTCAGCGCCAAAAACGGCTCTGTTATCTGGAAGTTCCGCGGCGGACCGACCGGCAACAAACTCATCGGCAACGACCAGATGATCTCCCGCTGGCCCGCACGTTCGGGTGTGCTTATCGATAGCGACAAGCTCTTCTTCTCAGCCGGAATGTGGTCACGCGACGGTGTCTTCATCTATTGCCTCGATCCCGAAGACGGCTCGATCGAATGGAAAAACGACACCTCCGGCTTCCACTTCGCAACACTCCCTCATCACGCAGGTTTCGCCGGCGTAGCGCCGCAGGGATATCTCCTGCTGCACCGCAACCGGCTCTACGTGCCGACCGGCAGGGGGGCGCCGGCGTGTTTCGACGCGCAGACGGGCGAATTTATCTTCTACGAAAACGGACACGGATACAAACCGCACCAGCCCGGCGGCTCGCGAGTCATGGCATACAGGGACTGGATCATCTTCAAGCGAAGGAGCCAGCACTCCGAAGAATCCGTCCGGTACGAAGAGCGTCAGCCCGCACCCGGAGCGGCGTCGGGCATATACGCACTCGATTTCAGGACCGGCGACCCGGTCTGGTCACTCACCGACAGGAACGTATTTATCGCCCGCAAAGACTCACTCGTCCTGGCGGGACCCGAATCCGTCATAAAGGTTGGCATTGCCGAGGTCCTGAAGGGCTACGAAAAATACTCGAAAGACACCAAGATGATCGCCTACGACGACAACATCCCGCCGACAGGCGTCGAATACGCCAAATCCGGTGAAGGCCATCTTGTCCCGCATCCGCCGTGGATGTCGCCGCTACCGTTTAAGCAGTGGGAGGCAAAACTCGGCAGAGTCTTTATGATGGTCCAGGCAGGCGAAACCATTCTCGCAGGAGCCGAAGGTTACGTCGCAGCCATAGATTTCAACTCCGGAAAAGTCCTCTGGAAAAGACAGATCGACGGCGATGTACGCGGGATCTGCGTCACCGACGACCATTTCATCGTTAGCTCGGCAAAAGGAAAACTCTACTGCTTCGGCAAAGCTGCCTTGCGCCAACCCCTGACAATAACCCACAAGATCACCAAACCCCCAGCCAGCAACAACGCAAAAACATTGGCTGGCTCGATACTCAAGACCAGCGGCATTCGCGCTGGCTACGCCTTAATGCTCGGGGCCGGCGACGGGCAACTGCTTTGCGAGCTGGTTAGGCAAAGCGACCTGACGATCTATTGCCTGGAACCCGATGAAAACAAGGCCCGGCGAATTCGCAAAACATTGGACGATGCCGCACTGTTAGGCGTTCGCGCCGCCATCCACATCGGCCCCCTCGATTCGCTGCCGTACAATCCCTATTTCGCCAACCTGATCGTATTCGGCGACGCTCTCGGAAGCGGTGCATCAAAGATAGACGCCAAACAGATCTACTCGACACTAAGGCCTTCCGGCGGGGTGGCGTGTCAATTATCCAAATCCTCCAGCCGCTCAGCCGCCCGAAAACTCTTCTCAGCCGCAGGCATAGTGGACAGCGAAATATCCTCCACATCGACCGGGCTGGTCATCACAAGAGGCAAATTGCCCGGGGCCGGACAATGGACCCACGCCCACGCCGACATCGGCAGGACGGGGGCATCCGCCGAAAAACTCGCACGCCTGCCGCTGGCAATGCTGTGGTGGGGCGGGCCGGGGCCGGCAAGAACCGTCTCGCGACACTGGCGGGCGCCGGTACCGCTGTTTTCAAACGGAAACCTCTACATCCAGGGCCAGCACGACATCATCGCCGTCGACGCATACAACGGACACGAAATGTGGAACCGCCACATCGAAGACATCGGACGATTCCCGCCGTCCAAAAGAGGCGGCAACATCGTAGCAGACGACCAGTCCGTCTACTGCATCGACGAAACCACCTGCCTCAGACTCGATGCAAAGACCGGAAAAACCATACAGCAGTACAAATTCACCCTCGACCGCGAGCACCAGGGCCGCGTCCGGGAGCTATTGGCCAATTACGAAAAGACGCCGGACAAAAGCAGGATCGTCTGGGAATACCTTGGCATCTCGGGCAACTACATCATCGGCTCTCTCGCCAACGAGGCCATCGAGCCGATGGACAAGATACCGGCCATGGTCGCCGGCCTGCCGCAACAGGCAAGATACGTCTTCGCATTCGATAAGACCACCGGCAAACTGCTGTGGGAGCACATGGCCCAACGCGCTGTTTCACCGATGGCAATGGTAGCCGACGAGAGGCGTCTCTACATCCTCGACAGGACCGATGAACGACTCTATCAGCAGACGAAACGGCGAGGCCAGGAGCAGTGCCAATCCGTAATGAAGTCGCTCGACCTGGCAACCGGCAAAGTCCTGTGGCAACGGCCCGGCATAGCCGCATCGAACAAATCGCTGCTGCTGAAAAATAGCACGCTGGTAACCTACCCCAATCCCTCAGAAGTTCGGGATAAGCCCCGCCCCGGCGGCGTGGCTGTCTACGATGCCGATGGTGGAAAACTGCTCTGGGAAAAGGAAGTTCTGCCGGGCGTAAACGACGACAGGCGGGGCGGCAACCTCAGGCACACATTTGCGATCGGCGATACGCTCTATCTGCCGTGGGCCTACGACCTAAGGACCGGCAAGGAACGCCTCATCAAGACCGATCCCTTAACCGGCGAGCCCGGCAAATTCGACCTGCCCGGCAAAAACTTCTGCGGAACAGTCTCCGCCTCCGAGCATCTGGTCATGTACCGCTCGGCCTCGGTCGGATTCGCAGAGCCCGACAAAGACAGCGGTGCATTCTGGCTGCCCGAGGTAAGGCCGTCATGCTGGATAAGCGTCATAGCCGCCGGCGGGATTGTCCTTGCTCCCGAAGGCTACAGCACATGTATCTGCCCGTACAACTACAAGACTTCGCTCGCCCTGATGCCCGTCGACCGAAACGAGGACTGGTCGATCTACCTGTCCCAGCCGGCCAAAAAGCCCTCCGTAACCAAAAAACTACCGAAAAAAGCCGCAACTATCACGCACGTAACACAACTGAGACTGAACTTAAACGCCCCAGGAGACCACCTGGACTCTAAGGGCAACGTCTGGCTGACGCACCCGCGACCGACAGGCAATTCCAAAAGGTATGCCGAAACATTCCTGCCCATCAGCCTGACAGGCCAGGATGGCGCCTTCCGCTTTAACTCCGACTACCACACGATAGCCGGAACACAAAACCCCTGGCTCTACACATCAGGCATCGAAGGACCGGTCGCATTCGATATCAACCTCTCCGACAACGCAAAACACACATACACTGTCAGACTACATTTCGCCGAACCCGACAACCTTAAGCAATCCAGAGTCTTCGACATAAAGATCCAGGGCAAAACCGAACTGGCCGGCCTGGACATACTAAAGCAAACCAGAAAGCCAAACACAGCCCTCGTCAAACAATTCACCGATATACCGGCGCAGGGGAAAATGACCATCGAACTGAAACCGGTAAAAGGAAAACCGCCAATAATCTCCGCCATGGAAATAATACAACAATAAACTTAGGATGTAGCTGTAGAGAGTTTTTTGGGATGTGTTTTGCGGTTGCAGATATTGTTCGGGTTTTTTGTTAATGCAGCACTAAAGAGCGGCTGCGTTGAAGGTGGTTTTTGTGTCTTTGTCCCAGTTTGGCCAGAGGAAGTCTTCGTGTTTTCCGTCGGCGATGAGCCTTAGAGCGTAGCGGGTCTGTTCTTCGTAGAATTCGCAGAATGCGCCGGTTTTGTCCATGCCGCCGTTCATTTCATAGGCTTCTGCCGGGCAGGGTGAGCCGCAGAAATGCCTGATAGCGCAACGGTTGCACGGCTGGATGTCTTCTACTTTTCTGCCGGTGACGGTTTTGAATGCCTTGCTTTGGAGGACTTTTTCGATGTCATTTCTGAACAGATTTCCGCCCTTGAAGTCGGGCAGTCCTATGAACTCGCTGCACGGGAACATGTCGCCGTTCGGGGCCAGGGCGAAGAAACTTCTGCCTCCGCCGCAGGGTGAGATATCGCACATGAGTCTGCGCGCGGTGGGAGCGAGGATTCCGATGAGGATGTTGGCGAAATTTGCGACGATCAGTTTTCTGCCGGTTTTTTTGTAGAGCTGACGGGTTCTGTCCATGGCGGCGATGAAGTGTCTGGCGACGGTTGCATCGGACGGTTTGATATCCCTTGATCGCGGCAGGGTGCAGCGAAGAACGTTGAGCAGGCAGGTCGGGACCCGGTTTTCATGGAAGAAGTCGACGAGCTTCGGCAGCGAACGCATGTTCTTCTCTGTTACGGTGCAAATAACGCTCCATGCATCGTATCCTTTGAGTTTATTCATCGCCTCGATGATCAGGTCGTAGGTTCCTTCGCCGGCCCATGTGGTTCTTGTCCTGTTGGCAATGGCCGCCGCCGGGGCGTCGAGTGATATCCCGATGCTGACATTTCTCGATTTAAGGAACTCGATAGCTTCATCGTCGAGAAGTGTTGCATTGGTCTGGACGCCGAAGAGGAAGTCTTTTTTGTATTTTTCGATACCGGCGAACATCGCGTCTTTGTTGAGCATGGGTTCTGCGCCGTGGAAGACGACGTTTGGCCTGCGTCCTTTATCCATCGTCTTTTTGAAGTACTTTTTTAGTATCTCCAACGATTTTAGAAGCTGTTTTTCGGACATGTGTTTGCCGCTGCGGCGCATTTTTTCGGGGATGTAGCAATAGGTGCAGTTGAGGTTGCATCGCTCTGTCGGGTTGAAGTAGACCCCCGACGGTTTCAGCCCGAAGCGGAGCGTTTGCATTTCATCGGCGAACTTCTTTGCCTTGCGTTTGTAGGATCTTAGAAGATCGCTATCAGTCAGGTGCTCGGCCAACTGGTTTTTCTTCACGATCGCCCAGAAGGCGGTATCGGGGTCTACGATAGCCATACGGGTTTTGTGGCCGATGTCGACCGGTTGAAGCGCAGGGCCGTTGCCGGTGTTGACGAAGAGACCCCTGGATGGCGCCTTTTTTGTATTTGCATTGTTCATGTTTATGTAAGCCTTATTTGGTTTTTTTGTCCATCAGGATGTAGTGCGACAGGCCTGTGCCATCGGTCTTGCATGCCTTACGGCTGGCGATTACGTCGTTTTTTGCGTTCTTTTTTTCGTTTTTCTTCATGATAGTGCCTTTCAAAAAAGCCTAAACAGAGCCATGATTAATAAAAAAAGGGTCCCGGCAGAGCGCACAACGCCTGCCGAAACCCTTTACCGTCAGATTTCACAATTCACCATTACTGCGGGTATCCTGGATATAGTGTTCCCCGTCGTTTTGTTCCTTCCCAGTAAGTTAAACCCTGACAGTGGCTGGCTTTAGCCGTAAAACGCATCTCGCCGATTACAGCGACGGGTCCGCCACGGAATCTCACCGTGTTCCGGGATGCTGGAACCGGGGTGATAATAAACGATGGAAAAGCGAGTATGCAAGAAAAAAAATAAAATTTTGAAAAAGTTTTTGATTTTTCGGATTAAATCGGTTATTTTTCAAATGTCCCATACGGGACGGGGAAGCTGGTGTAAATCCAGCACGGCCCAGCCACTGTGACCGGGAACGAAAGTCGCAATGTTTGCCACTGGCATTGATGCCGGGAAGGCTGCGACGAGTAGGGCGATCCGGAAGTCAGGATACCTAAGTATACTAAATATAAGTATGCCTTCTCGGGAAGGTCCTGACAAAGTCTGAAGCTAAGCCAGGTCCTTCGAATGGATGTGTTTTTGGCTTTGGATCGCAGGAAATGAAAAGAATATTTTTAGTTCGCCATGGAGTTACGACTCTAACCCAAGAGCGGCGTTACTGCGGTGTGAGTAATGCCCGCCTGTCTTCCCGGGGCCTTAAGCAATCTCAGCGTCTCGCCGGCCTTCTCAGCGATGAGAAATTCACCTCTATATACACAAGTCCCCTTGAAAGATGTCTTGGAACTGCCGGGCCTGTTGCTCAGGCGCATGATATTTGTCCTGAACCGGTGGCCGGCCTAAGCGAGATCGACTTTGGCCTGTGGGAGGGGCTGACCTTCGAGGAGATACAGGCCGGTTACGGCGAGCGGCTGAGGGAGTGGTTTGACAGGCCTGACGAATTTACCTTTCCCGAAGGCGAGTCCGTTTGCGATTTTCGCGGGAGAGTTCTGTGCTCGCTGGATGCGATTGTTAAAGGGCAGGGGCAGGGCGATCTGCTGATAGTTGCTCACGGCGGTTCTATTCGGGTGATTATATGCCATCTCTGCGGGTGGGGGATGGAGAATCTACATAGTTTTGAGCTTGCCCCAGCGGGTTTGACGATCCTGGAGCATTATGAAGGATCCACCGTTGTAAGCGTGCTCAATGATACGTGTTACTTAAAAGAGGGTCAGGTGGACTGATGGGTGTTACTTTGTATACGGGCGGTTGCAGGAGCGGCAAGAGCAGTCTGGCTTTGGAGACGGCGAGCCGGATTGCCGGGAATGTGTGCTTTATCGCGACCTGTGTGCCTCAGGACGAGGAGATGCGTTTGCGTGTGAGCAAGCACCGCCGGGAGAGGCCGCCGGGCTGGGACGTTATCGAAGAGCCCGTAGATGTGGCGGGTGCTATCAGCGGCGTCGACCGCGTTGACTGTCCGGTGATACTTATCGATTGCCTTACGCTGTGGGTTTGTAATCTGATGTGCCGCCAGGAGAGCCCGTTGAGTACGGAAGAGAAAATGGCGGTCGAGGCCCAGCGGTTGATAGATTCGTCAAGGCAGTATGGCGGCGAGGTCATATTCGTTTCAAACGAGGTGGGCATGGGGATCGTGCCGGCAAATGCGATGGCCAGGAATTATGCCGATCTGGCCGGTCGGTGTAACCAGGTAGTCGCGAGGGGCGCTGATAAGGTGGTCTTTGTTTCCTGCGGTATAGGATTGACGTTAAAGGGAAAACAGGAGTAACATTTTAGCCAAGTGCAGCAAGGCAGGAATCCGCCGTTGGCGGATGCTATTTTATGCTGGATTCCCGCCTTCGCGGGAATGACAAGAAGTATGCAGCGCTTAGCTAAACTATTATAAACAGGAGTAGATAATGCAATTGATCGAGACAACGATACAGGGCATTAAGCCTTGCGATGAGGCATGGCGGGACAAGGCGACCGCGCGATTAGAGCAGCTTACGATGCCGCACTGGGCGTTGGGGAGGCTGATGGATCTTGCGCGGGACCTGGCGGGTATGACGCGTACGCTTAAGCCCGACCTTTCGAGGCGAACGATCGTTACCATGGCGGGCGATCACGGCGTGACGGCTGAGGGAGTAAGCGGCTTTCCGTCGGAAGTGACGGTGCAGATGGTCCATAATTTTGTAAACGGCGGGGCGGGTATTAATGCTCTTGCGGGGCTAAGCAATGCGAAAGTCGTTGTGGTGGATATGGGCGTGGCCGGCGATCTTTCTGACCTTGTCGAAGGCGGTAAAATATTATCGAGGCGTATTGCCGCCGGTACGGCCAATATGGCCAAAGGGCCTGCGATGACCAGGGAGCAGGCGATAGCATCGATAGAGGCCGGTATTTCGGTTGCCAACGAACTGGCGCCGGCGACGGACATCTTCGGCACCGGCGATATGGGGATCGGCAATACGACGCCGAGCACCGCGATAGTGAGCGTTTTGACCGGGGCGGAGGTTTGTAAACTGACCGGCAGAGGGACGGGGATCGAAGACGAGCAGCTCAAGCACAAGATCGAGGTGATCGAGTCAGCCGTAAAATTAAATGCCCCTGACGCGTCGGATGGTATTGATGTGCTTTCCAGGGTCGGCGGGTTCGAGATCGGCGGCATTGCCGGTTTGATACTCGGGTCAGCCAGTTTGCAAAAACCTGTGGTGGTGGACGGCTTTATTTCTACGGCTGGGGCGTTGATCGCTCAGTCGCGGGCGCCTGTTTGCACCGATTACATCATAGCCGCCCACAATAGTGTCGAGCCGGGTCATAAAGTCATGTTAGCTAAACTCGGCAAGGAGGCTCTGCTGGATCTGAATATGCGGCTTGGCGAGGGTACCGGGGCGGCCCTTGCGATGAATCTGGTTGACGCGGCGGTGAAGGTTCTTACGGAGATCGCCACTTTTGACGAGGCACATGTTTCAGAGGGCAACTCATGAGATCGATGTTTGCCGCATTGCGTTTTTTGAGCATATTGCCCGTGCCGCGGGGCTGGGCGGGCGATGAGAGGTGCCTGTCCGGCAGCGTTGGTTTTTTTGCCGCTGCGGGTCTGATAATGGGGGCGATCGCAGCGGGTTGCGTGTGGCTGCTTGGTTTTTGGCTTCCGCAAGGCGTCGTTGCCGCGGTTGCGGTCGTTCTGATGGCGGTTATGACCAGGGGTCTGCATCTCGACGGGCTGGCGGACACCGCTGACGGGTTCTGGAGCGTAAGCGACCGCCAGCGGACACTTGAGATAATGAAGGACAGCTTTACGGGAGCGATGGGGGTAATTGCGATAGCGTCGGTATTGCTGCTGAAATTTGCATGTTTAAGCGCTCTTGGCGAAGGGATGCTGTGGCGCGGCGTTTTGCTGATGGTTTTGTCCGGCAGGTGCATGATGGCGCTGGAGATATCGCTGTTTCCGTACGCCAGGAAAGAAGGCGGGCTCGGTAAGCTGTTTTACGAGACGAAAACGATTTTCAATGCTGTTTTGGCGGCTGTTGTGGTTTTGGTTGCTGGGTGGTTTATCGCCGGTGTTGCCGGTATTTTGGCGGCGGCTGCGGCGATGGCGTCGGCGGTTGCCTTTGGTCTGTATTGCAAATGGAAGATCGGCGGCGTTACCGGCGATACGATCGGCGCGACGTGCGAGATCGCGGAAGTTGTAACGCTATTGGTGATGTGCGGGTCGTTCGGGGGGCAGATGGTTTAATATGAGTTACAGGCACGGCGGAAATTTAAGAGAGTTAGCTGCCAGGATCGGCCTGGGCGAATCGGATATTTGCGATTTCAGT